>CAZSOB010000077.1:0-6336 GCA_964608155.1 uncultured Desulfobulbia bacterium | reverse complement strand
GCCGCCGAGTTACAGGCAATGATAATCATCCTGGCTCCATGGGCCAGTAAAAAATTAATATTCTGCCGAACGTAACGCCTGATAGTTGCCGGACTCTTGGAACCATATGGGGTGCGGGCCAGATCACCAAAATAAATTAATGGCTGGCCGGGACAAAATTGTTCAACGGCATGGGCCACGGTCATGCCGCCAACTCCGGAATCAAATATACCAATCATATTAAAGAAATCGTTAAAATATTTGTATGAAAGTCACCTGCCAAGGGTGTGTTCCCCCTGCTGCGGCTTTCATGTTGTGCTGTACCCGGGTGAGCGGGGATGGCTCTGCAGTTTATCTTCAAAAAAACGTAACTATTCAGGTACAATCGAAAAACTGCCCTAAACTGTGGGCTGTAACTGTTCAGAAGCGCCTCAGGTTCGGAGTTTACGCTTAGCTGTTCATTTTTGACTTTGAAGCATACTTTGGTATGCGAGAAGGCAAAAATGGGCAAAGATGAGGTGCTGCTTCCAAGTAACAAAATGCGCAACGTATTGAACTTGTTACTTTTAAAATAGAGGCCGGGGCCGCCCGGTTGTTGGGCTGAATAGTTACAAAAACATGAACGTCCAACATCGAGCATTCAACACCGAACATCGAATAAAAAAACAAAAACTTATTGACTGGGGAGTTCGGGCGGGGCATCAGCCCGGAGAATAGGCCCGCCGCTGATCGACAAGGTAATTAGAGCCCTCCATGGCCTTTACCTTATGCTTAATCTGAGAAGCAGCGGCAGCCACCTCGCCATAATGCTGAAAGGCACCATGACCGGTGGGAATCACCGCGATGGAGATGCTGAGCAGACCAAAATGGGTCTCGGCACCCTGACGATTTTTTTCAACAAAGCCGCCGCGTTTAACATCCTCAACCTCAATAAATGAATTCCTGACCCCGGTGAAATTAACCAAAACCCGCTCACAGACCACCGCCGCCAAGACCTCCGGCACAATAAAGACAAAATCATCGCCGCCCACATGACCGACAAAACTCTGGCGCCGAGCCATATTGTCCAGAACATTCACCAGCACCCGGGCCACAACAAGAATAACCTCATCACCGCGGCTGAAACCATAATGGTCGTTATAGGGCTTAAAATTATCAATATCAAGATAACAGACGGCCATGGGATGCTCCCGGCCTTCATCAACGGCCCTCTGGATAGCGTGCAGTATAGAGGTATTGCCCGGCAGACGGCTCAGAGGATTATTGTCAAAAACCCGCTGCATACGGGCCTCGGCCATGCGTAGACGAATCAGCAGGGCCTCAATGGAGATGGGGCGGCAGATAAAGTCATCAATGGGCAAGGCCTGCCAGTCTACCCCAGCCAAGGACTCCTCGTTGTCAACCACGAGCAGAATAGGGATATTAGTCTTTTGCAGACAGGCCTTAACCACCGGAATCAAGGCCAGATCACCATTACCCTCAAAACCCTTTTCCAAAAGAAGAGTATCGGGTGGATCATCAAGAAAGATTGCCATGGCCCCCTGCAGGTCATGGCGGCTGACAACCTGATAGCCCTGGGCCTCAAGAACAATCTTTTGTTCAGGCCCGGAAAAAATATTGCCGACAGCCAGAATCCTCACCGCCATCTATACCCCCTGCTCCTTGCTGCCGTCCTGTGCTTCATCAGCCGTTATCTCCAGGCTAAAGCCCTTAACGTCCCATAATTTATCTTCCACCTCATCAATAATCTCATCAAGATCCGCAGGGCCGAAACTCAACAACTCCCAGGCCTTTTTGTTAAGCATGGGCACCTTATTGTCCCCGGCATGACCATAGCCCATACCACGAATAAGGATATCAGCAAAATGGACAATGGCGCTGGATACTGGTTCATTAACCGCCTTCTCCGGGGTATGATGACAGCTTATTGGTTCCACCAGCCGGATGGGCAGATTCCAGTTTTTGGTCAGCCAGCCGCCAACCTCAGCATGAGTAAGACCCATAATATCCATCTCCGCCTCCCGCATGGCAATACCACGTTCCGCCATCAGCCGGTTCACGGCCCGATATTCCTCGGCAAACTCCATCTTGATTGCCACCTTGCCAAGGTCATGAATCAGGCCGGCGGTACTGATCTCCTCGGGCTCACCAACCTCCAAACGCCTGGCAACAACCCCGGCCGCCACAGCGCAGCCCAAGGAGTGCTCCCACAGTTCCACATCCTGCTCCTCCATAACCTCAAATATGGATGCCGAAATAATGAGACTCTTAATCACGTTAAAACCCAGAAGAATAATAGCACTGCTCAGGGAACTGATGCGCTGCGGAAAGCCGTAAAAAGCGGAGTTCACCAACTTCAACAATTTAGCGGCCAGGATATGATCCTTACTGATAACCTTGCCCATCTGCTCAGTGGTGGTATCAGGATCATCAGCCATCTTAGTCAACTTAGTCACAATGCCGGGCAGGGTGGGGAGATTTTTGGTCTCCCGCAGGGCCGCCTTGAACTGCTGCCGTCTGTCATCGCTCATAATTTATCTCCGGGAATCAATCATCTTCCGCATAATCCGCTTTTTTATATACATCAGAGGGGCGACCTTGGTAACGAGAGAGAAACGCTCTTCAATATCCCGCAGCTCTTCCTTTAATGTCTTTTCGCCCGGCACCTTTACGGGATGGCCGTCCACGGTTATCTGCGTAATATCCATCTTAATCAGACGTTCCAGCAGGGGCCCGGTCAGGACTGTCCCCCTGCCACAGAGAACCCGGCCATCCGGCATCATCACATCTTTGGCCAGCACCATGCCGGTTTTGGCCTGTGCGCTTAGTATCTGCTGCATGACTTCCCCTATGGTAAAATTTCGGACATTTCGCTGAATAGTTACCCTTACTTATAACTTATATCGAGAGGGTTTTTCAACATCCTAATCCATCCGCTGAAGAGCTTAAAGATATAAATTTAAGGGGCGCTGCCATAAAGACCATTGACATCACTGTTAGACAGCATTATTTTCAGACTGTTTTTTTGTTAATATCTAAAACAGCAGCGCAAAGGAGTTAAATAAATGCCTATTTACGAATACGAATGTGAAAATTGCCACGAGATAACCGAGGCCTGGCAGCACCTCGCCGATGAACCATTGACTACCTGCCCAAAATGTTCCGGTATTCTTAAAAAATTAATTTCCCGCAGTTCCTTTCAGCTCAAGGGCGGCGGCTGGTACGCGGACGGTTACTCCAGCGCCTCCAGTTCATCCTGCAAGGATACCAAGAAGCCCGATTCAACAACCACTCCCGCCGCCCCTGCATGCCCCAAGAACGGCGGTGAGACCTGCTGCAACTGCCCCGCCTCCTCTACCTGAAGTGCCTAACTAACCAAGCAGAGTTACAGCATGACAGGCTATCCCCTCAAGACGGCCGCTAAAGCCCATTCCTTCCGTTGTGGTAGCCTTCACATTAACAACGGCTTCAGAGACCCCGCAGACAGAGGCCAGGTTCTGGCGCATTTGGGAAATATAGGGGGACAGGCGGGGTTGTTGAGCGATTATAGTCAGATCGGCATTAATCAGCCGGCGTTCCGTCAGGCAGACCTTAGCCATGACCATCTTTAACAGCCGAAGACTGTCTATGCCTTTATATTCAGGAGCGGAATCAGGGAAATGACGGCCTATATCGCCGGCGCCCAAAGCCCCGAGCAGGGCATCACAAAGGGCATGAGTAACTACATCGGCATCTGAATGGCCCAGCAGCCCCTTGTCCCAGGGGATATCCACCCCGCCCATAATCAGCTTACGGCCCTCGGTTAAACGGTGGGCATCATAGCCGTGCCCTATTCTGAAATTGATCTCCTGCGCAATCATCAAATTCTCCAGATTATGGGACAGAGTACCAAGTACCTCTTACTTGAAGACAGGCGCCTGGCGAACAAGAGAGGGGAGATAAAAAAGAAAAAAGGAGCGGACTATAAGCCGAATTCTGTATTCACCTGACGGCGAACCATGGTCATTTATCTGGGACGACAGTCACCTGCCGCCTCTAGCAATCTACCCGGAGACCTTGGGCGGGCCGCCCTCGAACGTCTCCCTATTTGATTTTGCTCCAAGTGGGGTTTGCCATGCCCCGCGTATCACTACGCGGGCGGTGAGCTCTTACCTCGCCATTTCAACCTTACCAGAGCCTTGCGGCCCGGCGGTATATTTTCTGTGGCACTTTCCTCGGGGTCGCCCCCAGTTCGCGTTACGAACCACCCTGCCCTGCGGAGTTCGGACTTTCCTCCAACCGCCGTACGCGGCTGGCGACCATGCGTCCGCTCCTTAAATTTTACGTAACTTTATTCTTCGGCACTTTCTTCGGGCTGATGATACATCATCCGGTTACAGGTTGGACAAGACAAAATCGCGTCCTCCCGCAGCAATTCATTAAACATCTGGGGTGGAATATTCATATTGCAGCCCAGACATACTCCGGCAGCGACTCCAGCTACCGCCAATCCGCTCCGGCGCTCCTTTAAGGTCTCGTAACGTTTGAGGTATTTTTTATTCACTTTGGCAGCCTGTGCATCTCTGGCCTTCACAATATCCTTCTTTTTCTTCTCAAGTTTAGCCGCCTTATGCCCCACCGCCGCGGAGTCCTTCTTTATCTTCCCCTCCTCAGCGGCGCATTTAGTCTTAATCTCCTCAACCTTATTTTCCAGGGCCTCAAGTTGTTCAATAAGGAGCAGCAGCTCATCTTCACGCTGCTTATTGGCCAGTTTGGTATCTTCAATTTCCTTAAGGATACTCTGATATTCACGATTAGTCTGAATATTCATAATCTTGGTCTGCCGGTCTTTGATCCGTTCTTCTTCGTCGCTGATCATGACCTCAAGCTCACGGCGGCGTTTTGCCCCTGATTCAAGCTGTTCCTGGTAGTCGGAGATAGTATTTTTATCGTCCTCAATGCCCTTCCGTCTGACATCCAAACCGCTCAGGCCGTCCAGCATCTCTTCGTTAATCTTATAGACCTCAAGATCAATGGCCTGCAATTCAATAAGATTTTTAATTTCCTCTTTCAATGTTACTACCTCTGGGTGTTTATTGATGTATTATTTTTTCGTAACTATTGTTTAAAGATAACTGCTCAAAAAGATTGCGGTTACTACTCCGTTATCGGTTACGGAACAACTATGGGCTCAGTGGACTGATTTTATTTTTCCGGCTTCCGATTCGGGGACAGAATGATTTTCGCCAACAAAGGCGAAAATCATTCTGTCCCCTTGGCGCAGGGGAAAAATTTAATCTGTCTCCCGGCATAAAACCTTAACTCCGCTGGGTCAGCGCTTACTTGATGGTTGAGCTATAAACAGGCCCAGGGGATCACGCTGCCGGGTTGATACGGTAACCGGCAATTCCACCCCCCGCTTCTTAAACTGCCAGGCCAATAAATCCGCGAAGACAGGCATACCTATATCTTCAGTGCCAAAATGCCCGGCATCCACTATACAGAATCCAGCAGCCTCCGCCCAGCGGGCCGTACTGTGTTTAATCTCGCCGCTTATGTAAATCTGCGCTCCGGAACGCCGGGCCACGGCGGCAAATTCCGATCCGCTGCCACCGCAGACTGCCGCCCGATTAATAATCTCAGGCAGCTCGCCGCAAATCCTGACGGCAGGCTGTTTGAGTACGGCGCAAAGCAGCTGCAAAAACTCTCTGCCCGGCAGAGGCCGTCGCAGCCTGCCGCTCAGTCCTATGCCTACCGCCGGTTCCTCAGAGGTGGCGGGCAGTAAAGGACAGCAGTCAATCAGCTCAAGGGCTCCAGCCAATGAATCATTTATCCCGTGACGAACGGCATCGAGATTGGTATGACAGGCAAATACAGCTACAGCGCCGCGAATAGCCCCGGCCACAAAGGCTGCTTCAGGCTCATCAAGCCGTATATGGTGCCAGGGCTTAAAGATTACAGGATGATGGGTGATAATCAGATTGGCATTGATTTCTGCGGCCTCTGCCAGGAGCTCCGGAGTGGGATCAAGAGCCACGAGAACTCCCCTTACATTCTGATCAGGATGGCCGCTCATGAGCCCCACATTATCCCAATCCTCAGCGCAGGATTGAGGAACGGCGTGGTCAATAATATCAATGATGGTACGCAGTTTAATTTCGGCAGTGGTCATATGCGGGCTAAATAAGGCAGAGAGGTTATAAAAAAAGGTGCAACCTTATTCAAGGTTACACCTCTTTAAAAACCATAGTGGTACGGTTTTTCATTGTTTATGTAATGCGCCATGATAATAGAAATTTCAAAAAAAGGTGAATCCGCCGTGCATCTGACAATCCAGCCATACTAATAAAATTGGTGGGCCCACCTGGACTCGAACCA
>CAZSOB010000076.1:0-6376 GCA_964608155.1 uncultured Desulfobulbia bacterium | reverse complement strand
TTAATCCCTATTGTGCCTATAACCACAATTATTCCTGCCCCATTCCGCCGTTAGGTAATCATCTGCCGGTGGCCGTTAAGGCTGGAGAGATGAAGTTCGGCCCATGAATTTAATCTGTTACTGTTTTTTGGGTAGTTTCCCACCACCGGATGTAATAATCTCTTTCGTGGTGCCTTTTGGGCGCAATAGAATTACCCGTTATTTTAGTTTATGATTCCTGTTCGATGCCGTTCCGGCTGATTATTTGCGAGGGGCGATCCCGCGCGCTCACGCTCAGCCGGCAGGAAAATTTGCTGCCCAAATTCTCTGGTTTCCATGGGAACATTGTGATTAACGGTATGTTGCGTTCGATGAGATATCGTGCCGCTCAGGCCGGTTTCGGTTAACGGCATATCATGGAAGAGATTGAAGGTTAAGATAGCCGCCATAGACATGAGAAAAAATATCCATATAAACCAGTAATAGTACGGATATTTTGCCTTACTATTGATTAGTTCGTCAATGCACTGGCTATGGTGGGTTATGCTTTCTGGCATTCCTTTTCTCCTTCTTTTTTGCTTTTTATTGCGGTAATTAATTCCGGTAACTATTCCAGCTAAGGTGGATACACTGCCCTGAATAGTTACTATTTTTTCTGATTTTTAAAAAAGCAATATTAATGCCAAAAGGGATGGCTTAATTGTTGTTGACACAGGCGATATCTAAGATCCGTAATATCAACACGATGTTTACGTGGGGTATGGGGTTTATAAAAAAATATTTGTCGTTTGTTCTTTTGATGGATAATCAGTTTACTGGTTATTATTGGTTACACCATATACAAAAGTAGGCGGTTTAAAAGTTGTCATGGCAGAGAAAATTATAATCGTTGATGATCAGCATGAATTGCTTGATGGACTGCGGGTTATGCTTCAGGCGGAGCTCCCGGAGGTGGAGATTGAGACTTTTACCAGCTCGCTGGCAGCCCTGGAGCGGGCTCGTAAGGAGCAGGTCGATCTGGTACTCACCGACATGCGGATGCCGGTTATGGATGGCTTTCAGTTCCTTGACGAGCTTAAAAAGCTTGATTACGCCCTTGGGGTGGTGGTAATGACGGCATATGGCGGTATTGAAACCGCGGTGCAGGCGGTTAAAAGGGGAGCCTATGATTTTATATGCAAGCCTTTTGAATTTAATAATCTCATCGAATCACTTAACAATGGTCTGGAAAATACTCGCTTAATCAGGAAAAATATCAGGTTGCGCCGCAGGAGATCAGATCGTACCTCTTTTGCCGATTTCGTCGGTGAGACAGCCCCCATGCGGCAGTTTTATGATAATATCCGGGCCGTGTCACGGGCAAATTATACGGTACTGATAAGAGGTGAATCAGGAACCGGCAAGGAACTCACCGCCCGGGCCATCCACCAGGAGAGCGACCGCCGGGACGCGAATCTGGTCATGATTAATTGCCCGGCTATCCCGGAGCAGTTATTGGAGAGTGAGCTGTTTGGCCATAAGAAGGGGGCCTTTACCGGTGCTGATCGTGATTATCAGGGACTTTTTGCCGAGGCCGAGGGCGGTACCATCTGTCTTGACGAAATTGGTGATATCCCCCTCTCGGTGCAGGTTAAATTATTGCGCGTCCTGCAGGAAGGTGAGATTCGTCCACTCGGTGCGAATAAGACCATTAAGCTAGACGTTCGGGTACTTGCCAGTACCAATCAGGATTTGGAGAAGAAAATAGAGCAGGGGTTATTCCGGGAGGATCTCTTTTACCGCCTGAATGTGGTAACTATCCAGCCCCCAAGATTATGCGATATTCGTGATGATATTCCGCTGTTAATTGAACATTTCGCTAAAATGACCTGCTCTGAGCAGAGAGTGAGCATGAAGACTTTCCGCCCGGAATTTGTCCAGGAAATGATTAACAGATCCTGGCCGGGTAATGTTCGGCAATTACAGAATATGATTAGAAGAGCGGTGGTCTTCAGCCAGGGTGACGAGATCGGTCTGGAGAATATTAAGACTCATAATGAAGATCATGGCCTACTGGAAGTTGGTGATAATATTATGGCTGATTTGCCGGGCAGTGCCAGTTATAAGGAGGCCAAGGCCAGGGTTATTAAGAATTTTAGCTGCAATTATATGGGTAATCTTCTGCGCCGCACTGATGGTAATGTCACCAAGGCCGCGGGAGTTTCAGGACTAAGCCGGGCGGCATTTCAAAAGATTATAAATCGCTATCAAATCTCACCGGCCCAGTTCCGTCCATAGTTGTTGGTGCCCGGGAAAGGCGGGGCCTTCAACTATTCAGGAGATCCTGCGATCAGGGGCTGGGCAGGAGCGAGAGCAATTGATCTAAGATACGGTGAGCCGTTTGTTCTTTGCTGAGCAAGGGTAATTCTGTTTTTTCGCCCTGGCGGTTGATGATGATAACCTGGTTGTTGTCATTGGCAAAGGCGCTTTGGCTGCCGCCTATATCGTTAATAATGATGAGGTCAAGATTTTTGGCCTTTAACTTTTTCAGGCCTTGAGCCAAGTGGTCACGGCTTTCAGCGGCAAAACCCACCAGCAGAGGGAGAACATTCTTACCCTTTAATCCTCCCAGTGATTTAAGAATATCCTTATTGGCCGTAAGCTTAAGCTCAAGGCGGGCGGCCCCCTTTTTAATCTTGTCTGAGCTCAGGTTCAGGGGTCTGTAATCGGCCACTGCCGCCGCCTTGATTATAATCTGGGCCTGGGGGGCTTTTTCCTGGACGACCCCTGCCATCTCCCGAGCGTTACGAACTCGGATAGTGGTGATTGCGGGCGGATCAGGAAGAGTCGAAGGGCCGCTTATCAGGGTGACCTCAGCACCGCGCTGACGGGCAGCTCGGGCCAGGGCATAGCCCATTTTGCCTGATGAACGGTTGCCGATAAAACGTACTGGGTCAATATCCTCATAGGTGGGGCCGGCAGTAATCAGGAAGTGAACATCCTGTAGATCCTGGTGGGTAAGGGCGGCGGCAATATACTCTTGAACGGTGCGCCATTCCGGCAGCCGCCCCGGCCCCTCGTCACCGCAGGCCATGGCTCCGGCGGCAGGCGGGGCAATACGATAGCCATATTCACGTAAGGAGGCAAGATTAGCCTGGGTGGCAGGGTGGAGATACATATTGCTGTTCATGGCCGGGCAAATCAGAACAGGTGCCCTGGTGGCCAGGGCAATGGCGGTTAACAGATTATCAGCCTGGCCGTGGGCCAGCTTGGCAATGGTCTGGGCTGTGGCTGGGGCGATAAGCAACAGGTCACAGTGCTGGGCCAGGTTGATGTGGGGAATCAGCTCGGCATCCTCTGGGCTGAATATATCTCCATAAACCCGGCGGCCGGAGAGGGCGGCTAAGGTCAGGGGGGTAATGAAGCGGGCGGCGGCTTTGGTCTGCACCACTTGTACCTCTGCCTCCTCCCGCCTTAAGGCTCTGATCCATTCGGCTGTTTTATAGGCGGCGATACCGCCTGTGATCCCTAAGATAATCCTTTTGCCGACCAGCGTGGACATTATTGGCCGTTATTTGAGAGATTATTGTCGCTTATATAAACGGTAACCTTGGTTTCATAGCCAAAGGAGTCGCTGTAGATGGATATCATACAGTTTTTGTTCGGTTTCGTGAAGGCCAGCAGGGTGTTGTTGTAACGTACCTCGCCGATTAAATGCCAGTTGTTTTTTTGCATGGAGTTGACAAAAAAATCGGCAAGTGAGGCCATCTCCACCCGTCCTTCAAGGGCGATAACCCCGCCGGTGAAAGAGGAGGTGTTGATAAACATGGTGTGTTTGGAATCCAGCTTTAATTCACCAGGCACCTCAAAATCGTTAAAGCTGGTTGGGAAGTAGGGGGCGTTCTGGGCCGTATTGTCTTTAGCCGTGGCAGTTGAACCGGTTGTGCCGGTACCGGTATGCATATTGGCACAGGCGGTGAGGCTTAGGGCAAGGAGTATGGTCGTGGCGATTTTTGATAGATTTCTACAATTAAGCATTTTAACCTCCTGTATTTTACTTTTTAGGATTAAAATAAAGCCATTTTGAGTGAACTTTGTAACTATTTAGGTAAGGCCCAAAAACTACCAAGAACTATGAATCGTAACTGCTTAGATGCGGCCTGTCCTCCAGCAGGTAAGCGAACGGAGTGAGACTCCGATACATCGGTATGCTGGAGGGCATTATCGGCCGCAGGTAAGCGAGCTTGCGAAACTCCGGATTGGGTGCAGCTAAACAGTTACTGAAATTTAATAATTTATACTATGTATCATATTGAAAATCCAGTAAAAGATTTCAGTTTCAGATTAAGAAAAATGGAGGAATAGAATTGGCGAAAAAGAAGAAAAGGGCCCCTTTGCCGGAGCTGCCGCCCGGGGTACGACTGGTTGACAGTCACTGTCATCTTGATATGGAAGATTATATCGTTGACCGCTATGAGGTTATTCAACGGGCGGTGCGGGCCGGGGTCAGTAAAATGATGACCATTGGGATTGATCTGCCGAGTTCCCGGGCCGCCCTGCAGCTGGCCGAAACCAACCCCGGCATATTCTGCG
The DNA here is from genome assembly GCA_964608155.1 of uncultured Desulfobulbia bacterium. Classification (GTDB taxonomy): domain Bacteria; phylum Desulfobacterota; class Desulfobulbia; order Desulfobulbales; family VMSU01; genus JAADIV01. The sequence goes on along the minus strand of CAZSOB010000076.1, from coordinate 1,825 downwards.
CCGTGGGAATCCACCCCCATTCCGCCGCAGAGGCAGATGATGCCGCCCTGGCGGAGATTCGTCAACTCGCCCAGTCCTCTGAGGTCAGGGCTGTTGGTGAAATTGGCCTGGATTATGCCAAGATGTATTGCCCCAGGGAAAAACAGATTACCGCCTTTCGGCGGCAGCTTGAGCTGGCCGCTGAGCTGGAATTGCCTGTTATTATTCATGACCGTGAGGCCCATGAGGAGACGATGACCATACTCCGTCAGGCGGCTCCTCTTAAACAGCGCGGGGTGATGCATTGTTTCTCTGGTGATCTGGCCCTGGCTCGGGAGGTATTGGATTTAGGCCTTTATATCTCCCTTCCCGGTGTCTTAACCTTTAACAAAACGGAAGCCCTGCGGGAGGTGGCCCGGGAGATTCCTTTAGAATCGCTTATCATAGAAACCGATGCCCCTTTTCTTACCCCGGCCCCGTACCGCGGCAAGAGAAATGAACCGGCCTATGTCCTTTACACCGCCCAGTGTCTATCTGAAATCAGGGGTATCCCGTTGGTCGAGGTGGCGGCGCAAACTACCTTGAATTGTAAAAGATTATTTGCTTTGGAGGGAAAATGAGAATGAGTATTAAAGAGAACCTGAGCCGCATAAAAGAGAGGATTACTGCCGCGGCCGGGAGGGCCGGGCAGAATTCTGAACGGATTACCCTGGTGGCGGTCAGCAAGACCAAGAGCGCTGATATGGTGCGTCAGGCTCTGGCAGCCGGTCAAGTTCAGTTTGGTGAAAATTATCTCCAGGAGGCGGCTGAGAAAATTCCCCTGCTGCCCGATGAATGCCGCTGGCATTGCATCGGCCATATCCAATCTAATAAGGCCAGGCTGGCGGCGGAGATATTTGATGTGGTGGAGACCATTGACCGTTTGAAGATTGCCCTGGCCTTGGAACGTCATCTTACCTCTCTAAATAAGATAATGCCGGTGTATATTCAGGTTAATATTGGCCGGGAGCCGCAGAAGGCGGGGGTGATGCCGGAAGGGGCGGCGGCTTTGGCCCGGGAGGTCGCGGCCTGTGAGCATTTGCGTTTAAGCGGTTTAATGGCCATTCCCCCCCAGAGCTTGGAGACGGAAAAAAGCAGGAGTTATTTTCGCTGCCTGCGTGAATTGGCGGATGAAATCGGCAGTATTCTACGGCTTGGAGACCGCCTGGGGCTGTCTATGGGGATGAGCGGTGATTTTGAGACGGCAATTGAGGAGGGAGCTACCCTGGTGCGGGTGGGGACGGCAATTTTTGGCGGCCGTTAAAGAACGGGTAACTTCTCCATAAGTGGTGTCCGGTTAGAGCTTTGCATTAAAGACGGTTGCTGGCTTTATGCCGGGAGACAGACTGAATTTTTTTCGCGGAAAGTTTGCGAAAAGCATTCTGTCCCCGAAGCGGAAGCTGCGAAAAATAAAATCAGTCCCCTTAGTTCTGATTTATCACCACTTTCGCATACGATCTTTGTCATACCGCTGGAGAAGTTGCAAAAATGGCCCCTAACTCGTTGAAATCAACGCCATAGGCTGTCACCGGTTCCCTGCGGCCCTTTACCTGATAGTTGCCCCTGGTCAGCGACTCGGTCAGGGGCTTTAACTGTTTGGCGGCCTCGGAGCCGATTATAACATCTTTGCCGATCCGGCCGGTGAGCTCCTCAAGTCGGAAAGTCACATTTACCAGATCGCCGATTACGGTGTAATCCCGGCCGCCTTCCACGCCTATATTACCTACCACCGCCTCACCGGTATTCAGAGCTGCCCCAATCCGCAATGGTTTTTTGAGATTTACCCTTTTGCCAAGTTCCAGGGTCT
>CAZSOB010000075.1:0-6503 GCA_964608155.1 uncultured Desulfobulbia bacterium | reverse complement strand
GAGGCCGGAGAGTCATTAATAAAGGCCGCTCGTCGAGCCGGGGTTCATATTAACGCCTCCTGTGGTGGGGCGGGGCTGTGTGGTAAATGCAGAATTATAATAGTTGAGGGTGAATTAGAGGGGGGTAGAAGTGAAAAACTAAGCCTGGAAGACTATGATTCAGGTTATAGACAGGCTTGTCTTTCCACGATCAAAAGTGATGTGGTTATTCGTGTTCCAGTGGAATCAGGTATAAAGGGCGGCGTATTATCCACTGAAGTTCCTGAACGTCATCAGGCTGGAAAACATGTTTTTGATATAGACTCTCTTAAAAGGGAAGGTCTTTTTGCCCCTCCGGTGGAGAAGTTATGTTTAGAACTTTCTCCGCCGGATAAAAATGATAATAGAAGTGATGTGGGCCGGGTTGTCCATGGCCTGGCGGATCAATACGATAAACATGGTTTAAACATTGATCTCTCTGTTTTAAGAAAAATAAGAAGGGTAATAAGAGAGAATAATTTTTTAATTACCGTTACCTTGGAGCTGCCGGTAAATAAGAGGTTTAAAAATAGAATCATAAATGTCCAGTCTGGCTGCTGGAGTTATCGAAATTTTGGTATAGCCATTGATATAGGAACCACCACGGTCTATGGCCAGCTAATTGATCTGAACAGTGGTGATATTCTGGCTGAAAAAGGTAATTATAATTCACAGATAGCCTATGGCGAGGATGTTATCTCAAGGATAATCTACGCCGAAAGAGAAAATGGTCTAAAGGAGATGCAGGAAAAGGTTTTAAAGACCATAAATGATATCATCAACTCATTATTAAAAAAGAAGACCCCGCCCTACGGTTTGACGGAGAATGAGATTAATCTTGATGAGATAAATTCAATTACCATTGCTGGTAATACCACCATGACCCATCTCTTTCTTGGCATGGAACCTGATAATATCCGCCGGGCGCCATATGTGCCGGTTAGTACATTTTTCCCGCCGTTCAATGCCGTTGATTTGGGTCTTAATATGCCGTCCCATGCCGTGGCTCTGGTATATCCCGCCATTTCCAGCTACGTGGGTGGTGATATTGTGGCCGGGGTTATGGGTTCTGGCATGTATCGGACGGATCTCCTGACCCTCTATATTGATATTGGTACCAACGCCGAGATTGTCATAGGTAACAAGGAGTGGCTGGTGTGTGCCGCCTGTTCAGCCGGCCCGGCCTTTGAGGGTGGTGGTATAACCCATGGTATGCGGGCCGCGGAAGGGGCAATTGAGGATTTTAGTCTGAATCCGGCTGACTTTGAGCCCATGAATTTAACCATTGGCAACAAACCGGCCCTTGGTATCTGCGGTTCTGGATTATTAATTATTATCTCTGCCCTATTCAGGCATAAGGTTATAAATCAAAGTGGTAAATTTAATAACATCAATTGTTCCCGGATCAGGGAGGGTAAAAATGGTCGTGAATATGTCTTGGTCTGGCGTCAGGAGGCTGGAGTTGACAGTGATATTGTCATAAATGAGGTTGATATTGATAATTTTATCAGGGCCAAGGCCGCTATTTTTGCCGGAGTAAAGACTCTGGTGGAAAATATAGGTCTGAGTATGGCTGATTTAGAGCAGATTATCCTGGCCGGAGCCTTTGGTTCATATATTGACCTCGACAGCGCCATGCTGGTTGGTCTTTTACCGGAGATTGAAGCAGACAATATTATCTATGTGGGTAATGGTTCTCTGATGGGAGCCAGGATGAGCGAGTTGAGTAACCATATCCGGAAAGACGTAGTAGAGGTGGTGAGGAGAATGACCAGTTTTGAATTATCGGAAATTACCGAGTTTAAGGATAATTATATAGCCTCTCTCTTCCTGCCCCATACCGATATAAATCTTTTTCCCCGTGCCGCGGATTATATCTGATAAATTTCCCCTGCTTCGCGGAGAGGGGGAAGGTGGTGGGTATCCTGCGAATATAATTTTTCAGGATGGATCAAAATTCCCTCTGTTTTCCAGTGGTATAATCAGTGCCGAAAAGATTAATCAGCAGGCTGAATTGGTGGCAGCTGAAATAAAAACGAATTTCTCCCGCCCTTTAATTATCCAGGTACTGGAGGGGGCCAGAATGTTTTGCTCCTTGGTATGCTCCCAGTTGGACAATACAAAAAAGGACTATAAAAGAGCGGAGATAAAGGTAGTCAGTTATTCCGGTACCAAGGCCGGAAGCCAAAAAATTATAACTCCGCTAATTGATGATACCGGCCGGCAATTAGATAATCTTAAGCAATATGATGTGGTGATTATTGATGATTTAATAGATGTCGGAAACACAATGGTTTGGCTGATTGATAATTATCTGCCCCAGTTTTCACCCCATTCAGTAAGTGCCGCCTTTATGCTTGAGAAGGACAGAAAACGAAGCCGGGAGGTAAATAAATTTATAGCCGCCAATCATATCATAAGAGGTCAACGGGCTGCGGATGAATGGCTGGTGGGTTTTGGTTTAGATATGTCTCTTGGCGGGATGGATAAGTTAATTCACCTGTTCAGAAAATTACCCGAAGTTTATGCCTTTAACAGAAACATAGAAGAGAGACTCTATAAAGAGTACCACGATAATCCCTTGTTTTTTATAAGGCAGATGAAGATGTATATAAGTGAGGATTGATAAATCAGGGGAAAGCGGAAAAAATAAAGAATGGCGGAGAGGGAGAGATTCGAACTCTCGGTGGAGTTTAACCCCCACACTCACTTAGCAGGCGAGCACCATCGGCCTCTCGGTCACCTCTCCACGCCAAAATTTATATAACATATTTTATTAAAAAATCCACCATATTTTGCTTTTTGGCTCCGTAGGGGCAATCCCTTGTGGTTGCCCTCTCTTTTACTGCCCATGAACAAGGGTACCCACAAGGGGCACCCCTACATTGCCATAATTTAACTTTCATTGGCAGAAACTACCGTCTCATAATAGATTACCATTGTTTCTCCCCCACAATTTCAAAAGGCAGTCACCAGCATAACACCCCCCATTACCAATAATAACCAAAACATTATCCTTATATAGGTCTGGCGGTTGATGCGCTTATAAAGTTGAACACCGGCCCAGACCCCAAGGAGCGTAAAAGGGATGCTCCGGATAAAATCATGCATTATCAGTGTGGTGGTCAGGCCGCTGGCGGCCTGACCCAAAGCGGTGAAGATGCTGGTTATTAAAAAGAAGACGGAGAGTACCGCTTTTATTTCATCGTTTGTCCAGTCGGTCATGGTGACATAAATGATGGTGGGCGGGCCGCCGGCACCGAGAGAGGCGCTTATTCCCCCGGTGCAGAAACCGGCGGCATAGGCCCATTTGGCGGATAAATTACCCCTGAATTTTCGGGCCGCTGAACCAAATAGATTATAGGCGGCATACAATATAATCAACAGGCTTAGACAGATTTGGAGAATAACGTTCGGAACGTGCTTTAAAACCAAAAGTCCAAAGATGATCCCCGGCAGACAGCCAATAAGGAGAGGAAATATCCTCCTCCAATCAATATGCCGCCTGAGTTGCAGCGACAGGCAGATGGTGATTATGAGACTGTTCAAAACGCATAAAGGTACCGCGGTCTTGATGGTAAGAAAGGTGGTCAACAGCGGCATGGCTATCAGAGCGGAACCAAAGCCTGATACCCCTTGGGTAAACCCGGCCAACAGAAAGATGGCGTAGAGCACTATAAACGGCCGAACCAGAGATTGCAGATAAACACCGAGGCCAGGAGACCGGCGGCATCGGCGCACAGGGCGGCAGGCAGAGCGTGGCGGGTGCGTTTAATCCCCACGCTGCCGAAATAGACCGCCAGAACATAAAAGGTAGTCTCGGTGGAGCCCTGCATGGTGGAAACCAGAAAGGACAGAAAGCTGTTGGGGTCACGGTTGACAATTTCGGACATCAGGCCAAAGGCCCCGCTGCCGGAGAGAGGGCGCATCAGAGCCATGCTTAAGGCCTCAGCCGGCATGCCGATGAGGGAGGTGAGTGGTGAAAAGAGACGGATAATAATATCCATGGCCCCGCTGGCCCTGAACATGCCGATGGCGACAAAGATGGCCACCATAAAGGGGATGATCCGTACCGCGGTTAAAAACCCTTCCTTGGCGCCTTCACTCACCGATTCATAGAGCTTAACTCCTCTAAAATAGCCAAAGATCAAAAAACTTGAGATTAAAACCGGAATAAGCCAATTGGAGACCTGGTTGATCATTGTTGTTGACCAGACGAAGGAGTGGACAGAGCCTATCCGGTAGATAACAGCGCCGCCAAAGGCCAGTATTAAAATTGAGACAAAAATTTTCCCCGCCCGGCTGGGGGGACAAAGCTCTACCTCTTCCTTTTTTGCCGTCTGCTGTGTACTTATCTCTTCCGGTGTTTGTGAATCTGAAACAAGAGGATCACGATCACGGCCAGCCATTAATTTGGCCGCCACTACCGCCACCAGGGTGGAACAGCAGGTGGCAATAATGGCCGGCACCAGGATAGCGGCTGGATGGGCGGCACCTGCCGCGGCCCGTACTGTAATTACCCCAAGGGGCAGAATGGTAACGCTGGAGGTGTTTATGGCGAGAAACAGACACATGGCGTTAGTGGCGGTGCCCTTTTTGGGGGTGAGCTTTTCCAACTCCTGCATAGCCTTGATTCCCATGGGGGTGGCGGCATTGCCCAGCCCCAGGGTATTGGCGGCCATATTCATAATCATGGCCGCCATGGCCGGATGTTCGGGCGGCACATCCGGAAACAGGCGAACCATAACCGGCCGCAGGCCTCTGGCGATGAGGCGCATTAAGCCGCCGTCTTCCGCTACCTTCATAATGCCCAGCCACAGAGCCATGGGGCCTATAAGGCCAATGGCTAAGATTACTGCGCTTTTGGCTGAATCAAAGGAGGCCTTGGTTACCTCGGACATGCGGCCGGTGTAGGCGGCGGTCAGGGTGGCAAGAAGAATCATGCTTAGCCAGATAATATTGATTGCTGATGGTTTGTGACTCATAATTTTTTTCTTTCCGCCTTCTGAACAGCCGGCGGTATTGGGTAGAGCAGAATCCGGCATTGTTCCGGGGCCAGCAGCTGACTTAAGCCGTGTTTTATCTTGACCCCGATTAATATAATATCCCGCCCCTTGGGGCGGCTGAGGAGTTGATAATCAACAATATCATCAGTTAGTACCTTGGTGTGCCATAAAACCTTGGGCCGGTTATTTGTCCAGGCCAGGATATTTATTTTATTCTCTCCGAGATTGAATTTGTCACTACCGATGATAAAGGCCCCCTCGGTTATTATTTCCGGATAGCCATTCCCGTTAATATCATGGACTATTATCCGCCGTTCCCGGCTGCCCTGCCGCTTGTTATTGATCATTAAGGACTTTAAGGCTTCCGGCATATCGGCTGTGGAGCGCCATAGATAGCGGCCGTCTGGACGTATAATCCATAATTCTCCTTTGGTCATGGTAATTATCTCCTCTTCCTGGTCTATATTTAAATTAGCCATGGCAAAGTTGAAGATATTTACCTGCGGCGGCAGTACCAGCTGCTGCTCCGGCACTAAACGCCCATCTTTACGATTCATGAGATAGATGCCATTCTGAAACCCTCCCGCCGCCTCCCCGTTTTGTCCGGCCAGGGCTTTTTTCCCACCAGCTCTTCTTATGAAGCGTAGATAATAGTCAATATCGCGGTCTATGTAATATAACCTCCGGCCCTGCCAGCCAATGATATATGATGCTGGGCCGTCCTGATTTTTAGCCCCGACATATATCTCATCTAAACCGTCATGATTAAAATCACCGAGGCTGACTCCGATAATATGGCTGTCCGGCGGGCCGTTGAATTGGGCCAGTGGGGTAATTTTAGCACCATTTATTTTTAAAACTAAGAGTTTATCATCCCCGGCCAGTATTAGATCTTTATGACCATCACCGTCCACATCCCCCACATTCAAGGTTTTGAGAGCAATATTAAAGGGCTGGCTCTGCTGCCATGGGGCAACAGAGTGCCGGGTGAAAGAGCTTTGAGGAAGAGGGGGAACCGGCGGCGGCCTTCGTTTGCTTTTAACAGTGGGCCGCAGATCAAAGAGACGGCCAATTTTGGCGCTGAGCCGGTCAAGGGCCGCTATGAGGTCGGCCGGCCGCTTGGCGGTTACCGCAAACTTAACCTTATGGTCTTGAGCCGGGCGCTGGATTTCCACTTCAAGGCGGCCGGCTCTGGCACTATAATACCCCTGAATCAAGGTGGATTTGTTTTTACTGCCGCCTGCCGTTGAGACTATCATTCCCAGGGCCGTTAGGCGGCTGGCCAGCATATCTTGCAGTCCGGTAGTTAAATAATTGTTTTTTGGTTCCTGGACGGTAAAAGGCCGCAGTACAACAAGGGGGGCAGCCTGGGCCGTGGCTGATAGAATAAGGGCTGCCCATGATATGAAGATGATAACAAATCCTGGGGTCAAATCTTTATCCTTGACGTGTTTGTGTCTTTGGGGGTCAAGATTTGAC
>CAZSOB010000074.1:0-6543 GCA_964608155.1 uncultured Desulfobulbia bacterium | reverse complement strand
ATACCGGGGATTATTTTGTGGTTGAGGGAGATGAATACGATACCGCTTTTTTTGACAAAGGCCCCAAATTTCTCCATTATCAGCCCCAAATCGCCATCCTTACCAGTATTGAATTTGATCATGCCGATATTTATGCCGATTTAGAGGCAGTAAAGGATTCGTTCTATAAACTAATGCGACTTATGCCGCCCCAGGGGCTGCTCATCGCTAATTTTGATGATCCGGTGGTGCGGGAGATTGCCGGGGAATCAGCCTGCCCGGTCATGGGTTACGGGGAAGGTGCGGGGAGGGATTGGCAGTTACGCGATCTGCGGTATGGAACGGGCGGCACTGAGTTTAAGGTTATTAAAGAGGGCCGGTTTTATGGCGAGTTCTGTTGCCCCATGCCTGGTCGCCACAATGCCATAAACAGTCTGGCGGTCATCGCCGTTCTCGATAAAATAGGCCTTTCCGCCGCCGTTAGTGCCGGGCATCTGGCCCGTTTCCCTGGCGTCTGCCGCCGTCAGGAGGTACGGGGCGAGGTAAGAGGGGTGACGGTGATTGATGACTTTGCCCATCATCCCACCGCGGTGCGGGAGACTCTGGCCGCCCTCCGGGGCAGTTATCCCGGCCGCCGTCTGCGGGCTGTATTTGAGCCCCGCACCAATTCCAGCCGCCGCCAGATATTTCAGGATATTTACCCGCTGGTCTTTGACGAGGCCGATGAGGTTATTATCCGAAATCCCGTGCCTCTGAATAATATTCCGGAAACCAGCCGTTTTTCGGCCCGGCAGCTTATTGACGATTTAATTAAGAGGGGCAGGGCCGCCCGTTATTTCCCGGATACAGAGACCATTATTGATTACATAACTCAATCGGCCCAACCTGACGATGTGATTGTCATTATGTCCAATGGCGGCTTTGATAATATTCATCAGCGGCTTTTGGACAGTCTGACTGAATAAACAGTCTGGGGCAGTGGTATCCGGTTAGAGTTTTGCATTAAGCCTGACAGGTGGTTTTAGGCCGGGAGAAAGATTAAATTTTTCCTATAGACCAAGGGGACAGAATTTTTTTCGCGTTTTTGGCGAAAATCATTCTGTCTCCGAATCGAAAGCTGGAAAAATAAAATCTGTCCCCCCTAAGCTTATTGAGAACAAGGCAAGTTCTTAGCCAGACATTACTGAGCCTGGGGCGAATAAAAAATAGGGGAGGAGCAAACAATGACCGGGCTGGATTTTAAAGTGGATGAAGAATTATGTATTGGCTGTGCTGAATGTGTCTCTGACTGTCCGCTCCTGGTACTCACCATGGTTGGCGATCATCCGCGGGTGGCGGCCACGCGGGGTCAGGTGTGTATTAACTGCCAGCATTGCCTGATGGTCTGTCCCGTAGGGGCAATATCTATTTCCGGGGCAGCCCCGGCCGATTGTCTAACCCTCAAGGGCATGTTGCCGGAGGCGGATAAGATGGAGGCCCTGATCAGAGGGCGCCGCTCAATCCGCCGTTACCAGGATGAGAATCTTGACCCCGCTCTTGTGCGGCGTCTGCTTGAATTAGCCTGGCAGGCGCCGACAGGGATGAATGCCCGGCAGGTACTCTTCACCGTGGTGGATGATAAAACGGTTATGGCCAGATTGCGGGCTGAGGTTATGAGCTGCTTGCACGAACTAACCATGGCGGGCAGACTTCCGGAAAGCCATAGTGAATCATTCAGCGGCTTTGTGAAACAATGGCAGGAAAAAGGCATTGATATAATTTTTCGGGGCGCGCCGCATCTCCTTATTACCTCCGCCCCCCAGAACTGCCCCTGTCCTGAACCAGACTGCCTGATCGCGCTCTCCTATTTCGAACTTTTGGCCCAGAGTATGGGGGTTGGCACCGTCTGGGATGGTATGGCGACAAGGGCTCTGAACGAATTTATGCCTGAATTTAAAGAAAAACTTGGTATTCCGGCAGACCATCGCTTTGGTTACGCCATGGCCTTTGGCAAACCAGCGGTAAAGTACTATCGCACCGGTTCCCTGAGAACAGCGGCCATTAACCGGGTTGTCCTTTAATTCAAAAAGTTCAAATTTTCGGCCTGGCGGAGAAAATATCCTCAACAATTTCTCGCACCTGCGGGTCGGTATCATTTTGTAACGGCCTGAGAAGACGCAAGGCCTCAATGGTGCCTATAATCCCGAGAATGGTAACGGCCTCGCCCCGGACATAGGCGGGAATCCCGGCCGCCAGCAGGGGCGCGAGCGCTGGAATGGCAAGCCTGATTTCCTTATGCCCCATGGCCGCTAATTCCTCAAACACCAGCACCAGCCCCAGACGGACGACAAAACGCTCGTCACGCAGTAACTCACCAGTCCAGGCAAAAAGGCTGGAATCCTGTTTGAACATGGTAATTATGTTGTCGGCATGCCCCATTTCCAGGAAATCTCTGATAACCCCTTTTGTTTCTTCGTCGCTGACCTTGAAGCTATCCATTCCTTAACCGTCTCCTGATTCTCGTTCTACCGCTTAGGCCATAAACAGTCGCAGCCCGCTTAGTGCCGCTCCGCTGAGAACCAATACGGTTAAAATCGCGCAGCCGACAGCGAGAAATTTATGCCTGATGTTCTCCGGCCGTCGTTCCGTGTAGCCGGAAAGATAACCGAGCATGGCACCGGCCGCCATGCCGCCGCCATGGCCCCAGTTGTTGATCCCCGGAATCAGCAGACCAAAAACAAAAATAGCTATAGCCCAGCCCCCCACCTGCCTGAAAACCCGGCGGCCGTATGTGCCGCCCCGGCTCTTACCATAATAGAGGATTGCCCCAAGCAGGCCGCATATTGCCGCCGAAGCGCCAATGGTCAGGCCGACTCCGGCCAGGAAAGAGAGAAAAAAGCCGCCCACTCCGCCTATGGTATAAATGGCGAATGTCCGGTAGCTCCCGTATTCATTGACGGCCAGCGGCCCTATCTCCCACAGGGCAATCATATTGAATAGAATATGCATCAGACCGCCGTGCAGATAATTGGCGGCGATCAGTGACCACCAGTTATGAAACTGGATGATGGGGATGGTACCCGTGGCCCCGAGTATTATAAGGCTTCGATTGTCCGGTGATAAAAATCGAAAGGGATTAGAGCTGAGACTCACGCCATGTGAACTGGCCAGCAGGGATAAAATATACATCCCGATATTGATATAGATGATAATTTTTATAAGCCTGTATTCATCGGAGACCCCGGTGAACAAGGGGATGTTCTTCCACCAGGCCCCCGGCCTGCGCAGACCGCAATGCGGGCAGCGGACGATATCGCGGCTGATCAGCCTCCGGCAGTCAGGACAGAGCAATGAATTTCTATGTTGTGGCAAGGTTAGACTCCCTAAAAGATTTTACAGCCGTTTTTTTCTCCATTCTACATTATCCAAATGCCATCTGCAAAGTCAAGCGTTACAGGAGGGACAGTCTGTGTGGGGGGGAAGAGGTCTCTAATCGGTGGAATAGATAGTGTTATAACGCACGGGAAAGGCCTCTGGCTGAGAGGGCAGGGGAAGGAGCAGCTGGTCATGAACGCTGAGCCATTGATAGTCCGGGCGCAGGCGGCGTATCTTGCCGTCCTCTGGCGGTTTGGAATAAATTGAGTTACGATAGATTACATGCAGAATCCCTACCCCGCAGTCATCACCCATATCCACCATATAACGCTCAACAAAATTATCGAACCGCATGCGGTGCTCCTTGGCCAGACGGGCAATATCAGTAACAGGTACTTTAATAAGCACGTATTTTCCTACTCCGCGCTCACTGATTCTGGTCAGAGTCCGGGCCTCGGCGCTGGAGACATAAATAGTGGATATAAAGGGCATACGTTTAAGGAATTGGGCGGCCACTACGGCGGCGGTGCGGCGGCCGCCGACGGAGTGATGAAAGCCATAATTCTCAAATAATTTATGGTGGAGATTGGCGGCGTATTTTTCCCCCCGTTCATATAACTCTTTACTTATATAGCGTAGATTTTGACCCATATCCTCGGTGGCATCATCAATAGGCCAGTCCACCCGGACATGAAAATGAGTCATCATATAACGATTCTGCGATTTGATCGTGGGGTCGTTCTGGATAAGAAGGGCATAATCAACGGGCTGCATGTCCTTGATGAAACAAGTAAAGGACGGATTGTTGAAATAACGGAGATTGGCGCTGTATTTTTTGTGGATGGTTATGTAGGGCAGTTTCTCGATTGAGTCTTTGGTTACCTTGTTGTTGTCAAAAAAACGAATATATTTTTTATAATTATTAGGGATGGTTCCCTCGCAGAATATAATAAGAAAATGATTATGGTAGATAAACTCCTTCTCTGCAACCCTGGCCCTGGGTTTTAGCTCCCGTTTCTGAACAAAGGGGTAAGGTTCTTCGGCCCGGATGAAATTACGATATGAGTCGACTAAAGCCAGCTGCATCAGATTGCCATCTAACTGATCCCGCAGCACCTCATACAGCGATCGCCTTAATTTCATTTTGGAACTTAGATGGTATCTATAGGGCCAGTTCATCATTGGTGTGGGGCCTCGTTTACGGTTTACAGATCCGACAGGGTTTAAAACCGGCGGCCACCGCCTCGGAATGACGTTTGAATAATGAGGTGCAGGTTATGGCGTTAAAGCTGGGACAATCGGGCTTATGAAAAACCCGGCTTTTGGTGTTGCCGTACAGGGCCGTTGCCCCGCAGCCTCCTTTCTCCGGTTCATTACCGTCTGTTTCGCTGAAATAAAATATTCTCTCCTCCGGCCATTGTTGAATATCCTTTAAGGTCTGTTTGGCGAGATTGGTGAGGTCATATTTTTTTAATTTCTGTAACTCCGGCAGGTGAAAGAGCGGTTCCTCTCCAGTCCTCTGTAATTCCGGCGAACTGTAATCAGGGTCAAAAATAGCGTGCAGATAGTTTTCCAGACCGTCTCTCGAGAAGCCGAGGAGGATCTTGCGAACCGCCTCAAACTCGATTGCCTGTAATCTGCCGTCACAACGGCACAGAGCTCCGCCCCGGCTGTCGTAATTAAAACAGATAAACTCAATCCGACAGGCATGGTTTACATACTCATCCAAAAGAAGATTCTGGCGCTCAAGATTTTTCTTAAATTGTAAATTCATCGCATTCTCCTTTGATGATATTTAAGGGCTTAATTTCATTAGACAACGACAAAAGAAGCATGTCAACCGCAAAAGTTAAGAGAGGTTTTTTTAAGGCCAAAAAAAAGCCTTCCACTTAACGTGAAGGAGGAGGACACGTTAAGTGGAAGGCCGGGGCTGCAAAAAAGGGGAATTTAGATCTGTTTCTGAAGGAGATTGATAACCTCTTTCTGGCTGGCATTGCTCTGTACTGCCGCGAAGATACGGGCCTTACGCAGGTTGTTCATCTGGCTTAAATTCATGGTTTCAGAGGCAAAATCCAGATCGCGAATGGTGGATTCAGAGGCCATGGTATTAACCTGGGTGGCAGCCAGATTTTTTACCGTAGCTGTCAACTGGTTCTGGCGCGCCCCGAGATTGGCCCGGGAGGCATTCACCTGGCGCTGGGCCTCATCGGTAATACTTAAGGCCGCCTGGGCACCGTCCGCGGTTGTGACATTAATATCAGTAAGACGGCCGGTTTCCGGGCTGCCTAATTTGTCGGGGGCGGCTGAGGCGATATTTATATTGAGACTGGCAGCGGGAGTATTACCGACTTGAAAATTTTTATTAAAACTACCAGTCAAGAGCTGCTGGCCGTTATAGGAGGTATGGCTTATTGCTCCCAACTGGGCCAGAGATTTATTAATATCGGCCTGCAGGGCCTGACGACTGCCCGCTGACTGGCTGGCATTGGCCGCCGCCAGCGCCTTTACCCTGATACCGGCAATCAGATCGGCAGACTGCCCCAAAGCTCCGTCAGCCACCTGGATAATGGCGGCGGCATCGTTGGCGTTACGCATCGCCTGGCCCAGACCGCGGGCCTCGCTGTTCAGATTGTCGGCAATGGTCAGCCCGGCGGCGTCATCCGCCGCCTTGGTAATCCGCTGGCCGGCGGCCAGTTTGGCAAGAGACAAAGATATATCCGTCTGGCTGCCACGCAGCTGATTGGTGCTGTATAATCCTGAACTGTTGATTGATAAAGACATCACCATCCTCCTCAGTAATTTAAGGAATAAGATATTTTTATTCTAAGCATAAAATGAGAAAAAGGAAAGAGGCCTGAATGAAAGCCGGGGGAAATAAAATCTGTCTCCCTGGTGCCGTGAGCTTATTGACATCAACACCGGAGATCGAACTTTTCGTTTCATGACAAGCATGTTAACTGCGACGCCATCAAATTTAAGAAGTTGTCTTTTCCCAAACGCTGTGTTAAGAAAAATCGGGGATGGAGTCCCCCTTATAACCGCCCTGACCAAGGTTTTGGCTGATGACTCCTGCTGGTGTATCTAAAAAACCGGGATGCAGTTTCCCGGTAAAAGCATAGATTAAAACCCTGCCTCCACATAAAGAGGCAGAGTTTAGAGATTTTATTGATGGTTGGCAAATGAAGATTCTTCTGGTGATGGCGGGCGGCA
>CAZSOB010000073.1:0-6574 GCA_964608155.1 uncultured Desulfobulbia bacterium | reverse complement strand
AGACGCTCCTTATTCCCTTTGCCCCTTACCTTAACCATTTCCGTCTCGAAATCAAGAGCGTTAATGTCGAGATTTGTCAACTCTGAAACCCGCATGCCGGTGGAGTATAATAATTCCAGGATTGCCCGATCCCGGGCCGCAAAGGTATCTTCAGCATCAGGTGCCTCCATGAGGCGGAAGGTTTCGTCCACGGTGAGAAATACTGGTATGTGATGTCCCTGCTTGGGACGGATAATGCCGGTTAGCGGGTTGTTAAGGCGGACTTCACGGCGGACAAGCAGTGAAAAAAAGGTTTGCAGGGCCGAAAGTTTGCGGGCCACTGAGGCTGGTTGGTGGCTCGTACTCAGGGAGTAGACATAGGCCTTTATATTTCCAGGCTCAACCTCGGAGAAAGAAACGGCGTAATTTGTGAAACGGGCAAATTCCATAAGATCACGGCAATAATTGTCCACCGTGTGCGGGGAGTAGCCCTTTTCCACCGTCAGCCATTTGGCGAATAAGTCGATATGGTTTAATATCTCTTTTTTAAATTGCCCATTCATCGACTTTCTTTTATCATAGAGCGAGTTTTGTCGGCAAGAAAATAATTTTTCGTAACTGTTCAGCGAAATGCCAGGAATGAGCAATAACCACCGCATGTAAGTATTCCTATATAAACTATGGCAAAAAAAAGCTTTGAGAGCAGTCTGGATACCCTGGAAGAAATCACCCGTGCCCTGGAAAGCGGTGAACTAAGTCTCGATGAGTCATTGAAAAAGTTTGACGAAGGCATAAAACTTGCCGACTTCTGTAATAAAAAACTTGACGAAGCTCAGGCAAAGATAGATATTCTGCTTAATAAAAATGATTCTATCATTGCGGAACCCTTTAACTCCCAGCGTGACTGATGGATATTAAGAGCTACCTGACCGCGAAACGTACCCTGGTTGAGGAGGCCCTGAATTCGATACTGCCGGAGTCGGACGAACGCCTAAAAAACCATTTTGAGGCCCTTAATTACAGTCTGCGGGCCGGAGGTAAGCGGGTAAGGCCAATCCTGTGTATCGCGGCGGCCGAGGCTCTGGGCGGCAGCGTTTCGCGTCTTATGGACATTCCCTGCGCCCTGGAGTGCATCCATACCTATTCCCTCATTCATGATGACCTGCCGGCCATGGATGACGATGAACTGCGGCGCGGCAAACCCACCAGTCATATGGTTTACGGGGAGGCCGAGGCCATACTGGCTGGTGACGGGCTGTTGACCCTGGCCTTTGAACTCCTGAGCCGGCATAACGTGTCATTGAGTGCCGATGTCCAGCTCAAGATCATAAATCTTATCGCCCGGGCCGCTGGTTCCACAGGTATGGTGGGCGGTCAGGCCCTGGATATTGAGTCAGAGGATCAGGAAATTCCATTTCCCACCCTGCGTCTGATTCACAGCTATAAGACCGGAGCTCTGATTACGGCTTCAGTGCAGAGCGGGGCGCTGCTGGGCGGGGCCGGTGAAGATGATTTTTTGGCTATGACCAGCTATGGCCGCAATATTGGCCTGGCTTTTCAGATTGTTGATGACCTCTTAAATGTCCTGGGCACTACCGAGCAATTAGGCAAGGCAGCTGGTTCCGACGCCGAACATCATAAGGCCACCTATCCCGCCATTTTTGGCCTTGAAGCGACTAAGGAAAAGGCCAGGGAGGCCGTGGCGGCAGCCCTTGAAGCCCTGCGGCATTTTGATTATAAGGCCGATCCCCTTAGAGCCCTGGCTGAATATATCTATACTCGCAGCAATTAAAACTTTTTGTTAATTGGACGAATACCGGGCCGGATCGGGGCTCAAAGCTGAGATTTTTAATGATTAATCAAGCAAAATTATCACAGATAAATTCCCCGCTGGATTTACGGCGGCTGTCTCAGAGTGACTTACCTGGGCTGGCCCGGGAGATTCGGCAGGAGATTATTAATACCGTCGCCCATACCGGAGGGCATCTGGCTCCCAGTCTGGGGGTGGTGGAATTGACCATCGCCATTCATTATGTCTTTAACACCCCGGATGACAAATTAATTTGGGATGTGGGGCACCAATGTTATACCCATAAATTATTATGCGGCCGCCGGGAGCAGTTTTCTACTATTCGTCAGTATAAGGGGATCAGCGGTTTCCCTAAAAGGGCCGAAAGCCCTTACGACACCTTTGATACCGGTCATAGCAGCACCTCAATCTCTGCTGGTCTCGGGGTGAATTGTGCCAAGAGCCTTAAAGCGGAGAGCAGAAAGGTCATTTCAGTAATCGGTGATGGCTCCATGACCGGCGGTATGGCCTTTGAGGCCCTGAATCAGGCCGGGAACCTCGGGCGAAATTTTATCGTCATTTTAAACGATAATGAGATGTCCATCTCGCCCAATGTCGGAGCCCTGTCAAGCTTTTTAAGCCGTAAAATGACCGGCAGGACAGTGGCCAAATTCAAGCGCGATACAGAGAACTTTTTAAAGAGCTTCTCCTATGTCGGAGAAAATATTCTCCAGATCCTCAAAAAAAGTGAGGGTAGTTTTAAGAGTTTCTTTACCCCTGGTATGCTCTTTGAGGCCTTAAAATTTGACTATGTGGGCCCCATTCCCGGTCATGACCTGGAGACCCTGATCAGCACCCTGAAAAATGTCCGGGACTTCGGTTCCGGGCCAATCCTCGTCCATGTTCTGACCACCAAGGGTAAGGGCTATGCGCCCGCCGAAGACCGGCCCGATGACTACCATGGTCTTGGCCCCTTTGATGTCAAATCCGGTAAGCCGCAGGCCGTTAAATCAGGCCCGCCATCTTATACCTCCACCTTTGGGAAGGTAATAGAGAAAGAGGCTGTAAAAAATGATAAAATTGTAGCTATTTCCGCCGCCATGCCGGCCGGTACCGGCCTGATGAATTTTTCACAGCGTTTTCCGGCTCGTTTTTTTGATGTCGGGATTGCCGAACAACATGCCGTGACCTTCGCCGCCGGTCTCGCAACCGAGGGCATACGGCCGGTAGTTGCCATTTACTCCACCTTTTTGCAGCGGGCCTTTGATCAAATTATTCATGATGTCTGTCTGCCCAATCTGCCGGTTACCTTTATGCTGGATCGGGCCGGTCTGGTGGGAGATGACGGCCCCACTCATCATGGTGTGTTTGATCTCTCTTTTTTACGGATGATTCCCAATTTGGTACTCATGGCGCCCAAGGATGAAAACGAGTTATGCCATATGTTTCATACCGCGGTTAATCATCCCGGCCCGGCGGCCATTCGCTATCCTCGTGGAGCGGGTGAGGGAGTTGAGTTGGATGATGAATTGCAGGAGCTGACCATAGGCCGGGGCGAACTGCTCAAGGAGGGCAATGATTTGCTGCTTCTGCCGGTGGGTAACCGGGTCTATGCCGCCCTGGAAGCGGCCGAGGGCCTCTTGAAGCTGGGCATAGAGGCGGCGGTTATTAACCCCAGATTTATCAAACCGCTTGATGGAGAATTAATCCGCACCTGGGCCGGAAGGACAGGCCGGGTTATCACCATTGAGGAGAATGTCGCAAGCGGCGGCTTTGGCAGCGCCATTCTCGAGCTTTTATCTGCCGGTCGGATTTTAGTTAAGACTAAAAGAATCGCCCTGCCCGATCATTTTATAGAGCAGGGCCCTCAGGAAATTTTGCGGAAAATTGCCGGAATCGATACTCCGGCGATTATTAAGGCCGCCATAGATATAATGGATGTAACTGTCTAACTGCACCCAATCCGGAGTCTCGCAAGCTCGCTTACCTGCGGTTGATAATGCCGTCCAGCATACGTATGTATAGCTGAACAGCATTATCAACCACATCTCGGGCACATCCGGAGTCTGCGCTTTCCTGAACAGTTACAATTATGTGGTTATTGTTACTTCTGTGCACCACGCTGAATAATTACTAATGGATAATATAAATGAATGACTGTCTCCTGGTCGCCCTCATCGGCCGTCCCAATGTGGGTAAATCGTCTCTCTTTAATCGTTTGGCGCGGCAGAACAAGGCTATTATTGATCCCACCCCCGGGGTAACGAGGGATCGTCATTATGCCAAGGTAACCTGGGATGAAAAGACCTTTCTGCTGGTGGATACCGGTGGAATTGATCTGGACAAGGTTGCCAAGGCTGAAACCGATCATGAACGGAGAATGTCTGCCCTCATCAGGGAGCAGAGCTGGCAGGCGGTGCGGGATGCCGATATTCTGGTACTGATTTTAGACGGCCGTCATGGGCTTAACCGTGATGATTACGAGCTCATTAAGTTGCTGCGCAAGACGGATAAGCCCCTGTTTTATGTAATTAATAAAATTGATAATCCAGTGGCTGAGGCCGAGCGTCTGGCTCCCTTTTACGAGCTTGGCGCCAACGCCCTCTGGCCGATATCTGCTGCCCACGGCCTGGGAATAAACGATTTTATGACTGAACTGGTTACCAGGCTGCCAGAGACAGACACTGATACGGCAGAGGATGATAATGAAATTGCCCTGGCGGTAATTGGCCGGCCAAATGTTGGTAAGTCATCGTTGATTAATCGTCTATTGGGCGAAGAGCGTATGGTGGTTTCCAATATCCCAGGTACCACGCGGGATTCCGTTGACACGGTGCTGGAGAAGAGGGGCGTTAAATACCGTTTTATTGACACCGCAGGTATTCGCCGCAAGGGCAAGGTCTATGGCAAGGTCGAAAAGTTCTCTGTCATGCGGGCCTTA
The DNA here is from genome assembly GCA_964608155.1 of uncultured Desulfobulbia bacterium. Lineage (GTDB taxonomy): Bacteria > Desulfobacterota > Desulfobulbia > Desulfobulbales > VMSU01 > JAADIV01. The sequence goes on along the minus strand of CAZSOB010000073.1, from coordinate 1,865 downwards.
AAGGCCATGGAAAGGGCGGCTATGGTGCTGGTGCTGGTGGATGCCGGAGAGGGTATCACCGAACAGGATACCAAGGTTATCGGTTATGCCATGGAGAGGGGACGGGCCTGTCTCGTCCTGGTCAACAAATGGGATCTGATCGAGAATGACCCCAAACGCCAGAAATGGCTTTTGGGCGAAATAGAGCGGGCCACCAATTTTATCGGCTATGCCCCCACCTTAAGGATATCGGCTTTAAACGGCATGGGTACAGGTAAAATCTTCCCGGTAATCAATGAGGTCTATAAGCAGTTTTGCATGACTTTTAACACCGGCCCCTTGAACCGTATTTTACGGGCCGCAGTTGAGGGGCACAGCCCGGCGCTCCATCGCGGCCGGCGTCTGAAGCTGTATTATACCACCCAGGTCAGCACCAAACCGCCTACCTTTGTGGTTTATGCCAATTACCCCAAGGCGGTACATTTTTCTTATTTTCGTTATCTGGTCAATCAATATCGAACCGGCTTGGGACTTGATAAGACTTCCTTGAAAATAATCCTCCGGGAGAGAAAACGGCGGAAGATGGAGGGGGTCGGCAGCTAAGAATAGCAAAGAGGGCAGCTAAGAATAGCAAAGAGGGCAGGCGGAGGGAACAACGTGGTACAATTGGCAGTACGCGATGAATATCTCAATATAGAGGCTGAAATCAGGCGCACCACCTTGTTGAGCCGGTTCCCTGTCCTTGATGCCGCTGGTCTGGCTCGTTTCTTCAGCCGGCATGGGGAGGAGGCTGACAGGCCTGCCGTCCTTTTTGCCTTTGCCCGCCAAGTCTGGAAAAATGGGGTGGAGTTCCCCGAACTTTTTCATTTCCTGAAGGAAATCAGGCGTAATCTTACCGAGAGCAGAGCTCAAATCTCCCCCTCTGACGCCTTGATCGATGAATTCGAATTATGTCTGCTGACGGAGTGGCAGCGCCTTATCGGCCACGGCTTTCATAAAAAGCTTAGAGAGGCCAATAGCTTTATCCTCCACGAGAAGAGACGATATTACACCGTTTTTAATCGGATGGGGGAGCCCGCCTTTATTATTAATCGACAATTCCAGTTTATTGAAACCAACCGCGCCTTTGATCGTTTCTTCCACATTCAGGGGAAGGAGCATATTGGTAAATCATGCTTTTCCGTTATTCATGATCATCTCGCCTGCAGCGAGGCCATTCAAATGATGATTGTCAATAAAACCTCCTGCGCCGGGATGGAAACGGTGATTCAGGTCAACGGTGAGAAACGTAATATAGTGGTTTCCGGGACATTCTTAGGTGAAATTAATCATGAGGTCTCCGGAGCCATGGTCATAATCCAGGATATCAGCGCTCGGAAAGAGGCGGCCCGGGCCCTGCGGGAGAATGAAGAAAAATACCGCAGCCTCATCGAAAACATGCCGGATGTCTCCTGGCGGGCGGATAAATACGGTACCCTTTATTTTATAAGCCGTAACGTGGAGCAGATCTGCGGTTATAAACCTGATGAACTGCTCGGCTCCTGGCCCAAGGGCCGTTTCGCCATGATTCATCCTGATGACCTGGAATATGTCCGTAATGAATTTGGTATATTCTTTGCTTCTCATCTGTCTGAGGGTAATGCCACCCCCCTGCCGCCCGGTCAGGATAATCTGCCCTATGAACCTGATTCCGCCGCCGGGGGCAAAAACTATGATGTTACCTACCGTTTTCATAAAAAAGATGGTACCTGGATATGGCTGCGCGGCCGGGCCAGTAATATTTACGAGCAGCAGGGCAAGTGGTTTGCCGATGGGGTATTTTCCGATGTTACGGAGTTGAAAAAGGCGGAAGATGAACTGGAACGGCATCATTTCCATCTCTCCGA
>CAZSOB010000072.1:0-6676 GCA_964608155.1 uncultured Desulfobulbia bacterium | reverse complement strand
ATCTCACGGCTCAACAGTGAGGAACTGGAACCGGTGACATAGAGGTGTGCCGACTTGGTTGCGTATTCCTTGAGCAGCCATTTTTCCCAGGCGGGAATGTTCTGCACCTCGTCAAAAAAGAAATATGGCTTATTGTCCGGAGCCACAAATTCAAGATAAGTTTCTTTAATCAATTCCATCAGATCCGGGTTCAAGTGGTTGATAAAACGGGGATCTTCAAAATTTACATAGAGAATGTCACGGATATCAGCACCTTCGGAAACCAACCGTTTCATTTCATTGATAAGCAGGGTTGATTTGCCGGAACGGCGCACCCCTTTCAATATCAGAATTTCTCCGGTCATGGCCTTTCTGGCCATTTCGTTTTCGTAAACCGGCCGACTGACAGTTGCGGGCAGGGGTCTATCCCAGTAATTCCAAGTTGTCAGGGCTTCGAAAATCTCTTCTTTGCTGAGCATGGCTAATTTTTCCTTGTTTAGATAAAAGAATGACTCTAAACAAATAATTTAGCATGATGTCGGCAAAATTTAAAGGAAAATCTCACGTAATTTTGAGGGATTCCTGTCAAAATCTCTCAGTGTATAACCATATAGTTAGTGAGATTATATTTTCCAGCACTGATGGCCATTAGTTTATCTGTCGGCGTTGATTGTACGGCTCTCAGCCTTCTTCATTCAGCATAATTGTTTTCAGCCGCTTTAAAAGGGCCGTCTCAATCTGTCTGATACGTTCCCTTGAGATGGCGAACTGCTCGGCAATATTGCTCAGGGTGCGCGGTTCTTCCTGGAGCAGGCGCTCGAAGAGGATTACCTGTTCCCGTTCGCTGAGCTCCGGGCGTAGATCCTCGAGACGTTGGAGGAACCAGACAAGATACTCATGCTCCGCGACTTCTTCCTCAACTCCGGGGCAGGAACTTTGCAGAAAGTTTTTATGGGACGGGCCGTGCTCATCACCAATCGGTGATTCTAAGGAGAGATCATGGTTGTTCAGGCGCTGCTCCATCTCCTGGATATCCTGGCTCTTGACCTTTAAGCGCTGGGCCAGGATGGCGTTGTCCGGCTTGATGCCCTGTGACTCAAGGCTCTTCTTCTCCCTGTTTAGGCTATAGAAGAGCTTGCGCTGGGCCTGGGTGGTGCCAATTTTTACCAGCCGCCAGTTATCCATGATGAATTTCAGGATGTAGGCCCGAATCCAATAGGCGGCATATGAGGAAAATTGTACCCCCCGATGGGGATCATATTTGTCAACCGCTTTGGCCAGGCCGAAATTACCCTCCTGGATAAGATCAAGAAAATTCTCCTTCCAATAACGCCGAAAGTTCATCACCAGCTTAACTACGAGGCGTAAATTACTCACTACCAAGGTGCGGCCGGCCTTTTTGTCCCCCTCTTCATAGACCCGGCGGGTCAGATGATAGGTCTCCTCTTTGCTTAAGAGGCGGTATTGACTTATATCGTGCATATAACGGCTTATATCTCGATAATTTAAGGGGATTAAATCGTCTTTCATCGGCATAATCAGGCAGGTATTAACTTTCATGATGGCTCCTGTAAGGTTGTGATGACCTCTTTTCGTTATCATGGCCAGGGGACGGGACAGAACCATTTATAGCAACTTGTATGCCAGGGGCCGCAGTTTAATATTTAACTATGGTGAATTAATTAAAAAAATAAAATTTGACTTTATCCATTTACAATATTACTGCGGCTGAATTACAATATGTAATATCGTATTTGTAATTCGGGTTACCAAATTGGCCGTTGAGCTTGGCTGTGAATTGGCCTTAAGCTCAACGCCGCTGGCGGCAGGCCGAAAATATCCAGTCTTGATTACCGTCGGCGGGGGGTGAGGGTAGGGCGTTGAGCAAGGGTGAATTGCAGCCATTTATAGGCAAAACGAAGCAGGGCTTCATCATCGGTATCTAAGGTTCGAACCTGAGATTTGCTTAGTTTAAACTGCCGGAAGATATTATTGTTGTGGATATAGTCACGGAAGTCGTCAATATTATAGCAGGCCATGAAGGCGAGGCGCTGCAGGGGGCCTGCCGCCCCTTCGTCCTGCCAGGGGTTGCTTAAAAAGAGGGTGTCCATCTCGGCCCAGAGGTCATCCATCATATTATAAGAGAGAATGTTCTGATCCCGCAGCCAGGCATCCACTGTCATTTCGTGTGGCTCTTCATGCCCCAGACAATAGTCATGATTGGTCATAAAATAATATTCATCTGGGTGGCCGGATGAAGTATCACGGTCAACGGCTCGTTCCAAGGGGTAGGTTCGGCAGGCTGAGGGGCGGTTTTCATAGACGGAGCAGCCCGATTCTATTAAAAATGGGCAGGTATATTCTTCGTTGTTTTGCATCCTCAAGACCACTGACGGGAAATGGGGATTTGTGCGTCCTGGAACCAGGCCGGCGTAAAGATTTAGAAAGTCTGCCGAGGTAATGCGCAGATGGTTTTTGAGTTTTATAACGTCAAAGGGATAGATGAAAAGCTCCAGCCGTCGGCAGCATTTTTTAAAACAGCCCACCTCCGGATGACAGCGGAAGTTAAAACTGCTCTTGCCGAGCGGGATCATGCCGGGGGGGAATTGTTTTGTGCTATTACTCATTTTTTTAATTTTTGTTTTTTGATAATGTAAGGGCGGTTGCGGTTAAGGGCTCGTGGTTGGTTTGGAATGAAGAAGTGTCTCTTATAAAAAAATCAACCTCCAATGCGGGACATTTCCCCATGGCAGCTCCCGGTTTTCTGCCCCTGGGCCAGGGTATGGCCCTTGGGCTTGTTGATAATGGTTTTAGTAAGTAACTGGCGGATGTCTTCATCGGAGGCCCCGGCGCGCAGCGGCCCCTTGAGATCCTCCTCACTGTCGGTTAGCAGGCAGGAGCGCAGACGTCCCTGCGAGGTCAGCCGCAGGCGGTTGCAGGTATCGCAAAAATGATTGCTCAAGGGGCTGATAAAACCAAGGCTGCCTGCCGCCCCCGGTAGTTTAAACATCCGGGCCGGGCCATGGAGGCGCTGGCTCTTGATGGGCTGCAATTCGCCCAAGGGGGCAATCATTGCCATTATATCCGCAACTGAGATGAATTTTTCCTGTTGTCCGGCCCCGGCCAGGCCAACGGGCATAAATTCGATAAAACGAATATCAAGGGGCTGATTAATGGTCAGACGGGCAAAATCAATAAATTCATCATCGTTAACCCCGCGCATGGCAACCACATTTAATTTAATCACCGGGAATCCCATCTCCAGCGCTTTTTCAATCCCCCGCCAGACTTTGGGGAAGCAGTCGAATCCGGTAATTTCCTGAAAACGGCGGGGGAGCAGGCTGTCTAAACTTATGTTCAACTTTTCAAGTCCGCTCTCGTGGAGGCCCGCTAACATATCCTCCAGCAGGACGCCATTGGTGGTCAGGCGTATTTCCGTTAAGCCATCTACCTGGACCAAGTGCTGGATAAAGGGCATTACTCCCCGCCGCACTAAGGGCTCTCCGCCGGTGAGGCGCACCTTTTTTATCCCCAGCTCCACTGCCAGGCGCACCACCCGCAGAATCTCCTCGTAGGACAGCAGGTCGGTATGCTCGGTCTTGCCTCCCCTGGGGGTGCAGTATTGGCAGCGCAGGTTGCAATGGTCGGTGATGGATACCCGTAAATAATTTATACTGCGGTTAAAGGTATCGGTAAGGAAATTATGATCGGCATTCATGACGGTTAAATGGTAAAAATAAAAAAATTAAGTTGTTTTACTCCTTTCTAAGCTATAAATTAAGCCTTTTCTGGATTTATCATTTTCGTAACTATTCAGCGAAATGCCCGTAATTAGCAATAATCACTGAATGTAACTGTTCAGCAGTGCTCCAGCTCGGAGTCTACGCTTACCTCGTTCATTTAGGGCTTTGAAGCATACTTTCGTATTCGAGAAGGCCGAGGTAAGCGAAGACTCCGAATGGACGAAGATGGGGTGCTGCTGAATAGTTACTCATTTTCATTTAATTTATCTACGCAATAACGGAATATAATATGTTAATCCTCGGAGTCGAAAGCTCCTGTGACGAAACAGCCGCCGCGGTATTAGAGGACGGCCGTTTATTAAGGGCCAGTGTCGTTAACTCTCAGATTGCTATTCATGCCGAATATGGCGGCGTGGTGCCGGAGCTGGCCTCTCGTCATCACCTCTTGAATATCTATCCCGTCGTCCAGGAGGCCCTGCGCCAGGCGGAGTTGACTCTAAACGATATTGACGCCCTGGCGGTCACTCAAGGGCCGGGTCTCATTGGCTCACTCCTGGTGGGGCTGTCTTTTGTTAAGGCCCTGGCCATGGTCAGGGGGCTGCCCTTTACCGGGGTCGATCACCTGAGCGGTCATATCTCGGCGGTTTTTCTGGGTGAGCGGCGGCCGGATTATCCCTTTGTCTCCTTAGTGGCATCCGGGGGGCATTCGAGCATCTTCCAGGTTTCCGGCCCCCTGGATTACCGGCTTTTGGGCTGCTCTCGAGATGACGCGGCTGGTGAAGCCTTCGACAAGGTGGCAAAGCTTCTCGGCCTCTCCTATCCCGGCGGCCCGGTGGTTGCTGAACGGGCGTCTGAGGGGGATGGCAGGGCCATTAAATTCCCCCGGGCCTGGTTAGAGGCGGACAGCCTGGATTTTAGTTTCAGCGGTCTCAAAACCTCGGTGGTAAACTATGTTAATCAATGCCGGATGAAGAATAAACCCATACCCATTGCCGATATCTGCGCTTCCTTCCAAGAGGCGGTGGTGGAGGTGCTGGTGGAGAAGACCGTCATGGCGGCGAGACACCTGGGGATCAAACACCTTACCGCGGCCGGCGGAGTGGCCTCTAATCAGAGGCTGCGGGAGGTACTAAGCAAGCGTTGCCGGGAAGAGGGGATGGAGCTGTTCCTCACCCCGGCTGAATTCTGTACCGATAACGCCGCCATGATTGCCCTGGCCGGCTGGTATCGGCTGCAAAACGGTGAAACCTCAGGTAATGATCTTGATGTATATTCCCGCTCATCTTTGTGGACATGAGATTTAATCCCTTACGTCTCTTACGTTATTATTATCTGCGTTTTATCCGTCTCAAGGGTGACCCGCGCAGTATTGCCAGAGGAGTGGCCCTCGGCACATTTTTGGGCACCACTCCCACCATGCCCCTGCACTCTATCAGTCTGCTCATCTTTGCTCCCATCTGCCGGGCTAATATACTGGCCTCTTTTTTGGCCAGTATGGCCATATGCAACCCCCTTACCTATTTCCCTCAGTATTATTTCGCCTGGTTAATCGGCAGCAAGATCACCCCCTATGATCTTTCCTGGGCGAGAATTTCCGGGGTGCTGAGCGTTATCTCTGCCCATGGCGGCTTCAAAGAGACCATACAAAGTATTGCCAATTTGGGCTGGGACGCGGTGATTGTCATGTTAAGCGGCGGCGTGGTGCTGGCTCTTCCCCTGGCCATTATCGCCTATTTTGTCTCTTTGCGCTTTTTTGTGTCGTTAAACAAAAGAAAACGGGATAGACATATTCTTAATTGATCTGTTGGCAACTATTATGGCTTTTGTTGGCCAACTGCCCACAGGCGGCAGAGATTTCCGCCCCCCTGCTCTCACGGATGATCGCGGTGTATCCAGCCTCTTGCAGGATATTTTGAAATTTTTCCACCACCGCTCTCTCTGGGCGCTTGAAGGGCAGGGCCTTGGTCTCATTACAGGGTAAGAGATTGATTTTGCAGCGTAGTTTGTGGAGGATCTTGATTAGCTGCCGAGCGTCTCCAGGGCTGTCGTTGATCCCGGCCAGCAGGACATATTCAATCATTATCCGCCGCCTTTTGGGGAGTGGATAAGCACGACAGGCCTTTAAGAGTGCCGTTATATCGTAAGTCTGGTTGATAGGCAGCAGACGGCTGCGGGTCTCGTTGTTGGCGGCATGCAGTGAAATGGCGAGGTTGACCTTGGTCTCCGCGCCCAATTGCTCTATTTTTGGTATCAGGCCGCAGGTTGATACTGTGATTCGTCTCTGTGAAAAATCCAGACCATGATCATCAATCAGGATATCAAGGGCGCGGCGGAGGTTGTCGTAGTTGGCCAGCGGCTCGCCCATTCCCATGAAGACCAGATTGTTGATTCTGCCCTTGTCTCCAGCCTCCAATTCGTTTCTGGCATGGATAACCTGGTTAACTATCTCGGCGGCGCTGAGGTTGCGGCGCAGGCCCATGGTGCCGGTGAGACAGAAAGCGCAGCCCATGGCGCAGCCGACCTGGGAGGAGACGCAAAGGGTATGGCGGTCGTTATCTGGAATAAGCACGCTTTCGATGAGGGCGTCATCCGGCAGTTGAAAGGCATATTTTACTGTTCCGTCGTTGGCCTCTTCCCGTCTGTCAACCTGTAAGCAGCTGATGCAGGCAATGTTCTCTAAGCGGGCCCTGAATGCTAAAGTTAGATTGGTCATTTCGGCAAAAGAGCTGATACCTGGGCGGTAGAGCCATGAGAATATTTGCTGGGCCCTGAATTTGGGTTCACCGAGCTCGACAATAAAGTCGGTGAGTTCCCGCAGGGTGAGGTTACGCAGGTCTGTTAATGATGAATTATCCAGCATAATGATTATTGAATGTAATAAAAAAAAGGGAAAATCGGTTGTCGATTTTCCCTTTGAAAATTTGGGGTGAGCGGTGGGTTTCGAACCCACGGCC
>CAZSOB010000071.1:0-6826 GCA_964608155.1 uncultured Desulfobulbia bacterium | reverse complement strand
ATGTAACTGTTCAGGAAAGCGCAGACTCCGGAAGTGCCTCAGGTTCGGAGTCTACACTTTCCTGTTCATTTTTGACTTTGAAGCTTTGGTATGCGAGAAGGCAAAAATGGGCAAAGATGAGGTACTGCTGAATAGTTACTTATTTTTTTGCGTTCCTTTTCTTGATCTCAGCAATCACATCATCAACAATGCTCTTCGGCACCGGCTGATAACGGGCAAACTCCATGGTGAATTCCGCCTTGCCCTGGGTAAGGGAACGTAAGATGGTAGAATAGCCGAACATCTCTGAAAGCGGTACATCGGCCTCGACCACGGTATAATCATTCTCCTCCGTGGTGCCGATAATCATACCGCGGCGCTGATTAATGCTGCCCATAATACCGCCCTGGAACTCGGAAGGGCCTTCAACCGCTACCTTCATAATCGGTTCCATTAATACCGGGCCTGCCTTTTGATAGCCCTCTTTGAAGGCCCCTTTGGCTGCCAGCTGGAAGGCGACATCAGAGGAATCCACCGAATGCGCCGCACCGTCATTGATTACGCAGCGTACGCCGGTAACCTGGAATCCGGCTAAAGACCCCTTGGCAAGACTGGCGGTAAAGCCCTTGTCACAGGAGGAAATAAACTCTCGGGGGATAACGCCGCCGACAATCTTGTCAACAAACTCGTACTCGCCCTCTTCCAGGGGCTCCATATAACCGCCGACCCGGCCAAACTGCCCGGAACCGCCGGTCTGCTTCTTGTGGGTATAATTAAATTCCGCCTTTCTGGTGATAGTTTCACGATAGGCAACCTGCGGGGCGCCAACCTCAACCTCGGCATTATACTCCCGCTTCATGCGTTCAATATAGACATCAAGATGGAGCTCGCCCATGCCGGAAATAATCGTATCGCCGGTTTCATGATCCATAAAGGTGCGGAAGGTTGGATCTTCTTTGGTAAAGCGGTTCAGGGCCTTACTCATATTATCCTGTGCTTTGTTGTCAACCGGATTAATGGCGAGAGAAATAACCGGAGCCGGAATATGCATGGAACTCATGGACATGGAGATTTCAGCTGAGGTAAAGGTGTCGCCGGAGGCGCAGTCAACGCCGAAAAGGGCGACAATGTCTCCCGGGCCTGCCTCTTCAATCTCCTCCATCTCGTTGGAGTGCATCCGTACCAGACGGCCCACCTTAACTTTTTTACCATTCCGGCTGTTAACCACCGTGTCGCCCTTACGCAGAGTCCCCTGATAGGTACGAACATAGGTCAACTGGCCATAGCGGCCGTCTTCAAGCTTAAAGGCCAGGCAAACTAACGGGGCCTCGGGATCATTACCAAGAACCTGCTCTTCCTCATCTTTATCAAGGTTAAGGGCAATATTTTCAATATCTTTCGGGGCCGGCAGATAAGTAAGAACCGCGTCGAGAAGAGTCTGTACCCCTTTATTTTTATAGGCAGAACCAATAAATACCGGAACCATCTCCAGATCAAGGGTACCCTTACGGACAGCAGCCATAATCAGCTCTTCGCTCACATCACCACCGTCAAGAATGGCCTCCATCAAATCATCGGAAAACATAGAAGCGGCATCCAGCATCTCCTCCCGCTTCTCGTCGGCCTCGTCCTGCAGCTCGGCCGGAATGTTTTCTTCCCGGACGTTCTCTCCATTATCGCCTTCAAAATAAATGGCCTTCATCTTGACCAGATCAACCACCCCGGCGAGATCGCCCTCCAGACCAATGGGAATCTGCATGGGAATGGCGTTTAATTTCAACTTATCCCGCAGCTGCTCCGTTACCCTGGCAGGATTAGCACCGGTACGATCACACTTATTAATAAAGACAATCCGCGGTACTTTATAACGGGTCATCTGGCGGTTAACGGTAATACTCTGGGACTGAACCCCGCCCACGGAGCAGAGAATCAGGACAGCACCATCTAACACCCGCAGAGCCCGTTCCACCTCAATGGTAAAGTCAACATGACCAGGGGTGTCAATTATATTGATATCATAGTCCTTCCAGGAACAATAAGTGGCAGCGGACTGAATAGTAATTCCACGCTCCTTTTCCAGCTCCATGGAGTCCATAGTGGCGCCAACGCCGTCCTTACCGCGTACCTCGTGAATGGCGTGAATTTTATCGGTATAAAATAATATTCTCTCCGTAAGAGTGGTCTTACCTGAATCAATATGAGCGCTGATCCCTATATTACGAACTTTATCCAAATCCCTTTTCATTTCTACTTCCTTAGATTAGTCTGATAATCGTTATACGTAACTATTCAGCTGCACCCAATCCGGAGTTTCGCAAGCTCGCTTACCTGCGGCCGATAATGCCGTCCAGCATACGGATGTCTCGAAGTCTCACTTCGTTCGCTATCGGAAGTCTCACTTCGTTCGCTATCGGAAGTCTCACTTCGTTCGCTATCTGCTGAACGGCATTATCAACCACATCTCGGGCACATCCGGAGTCTGCGCTTTCCTGAACAGTTACAACTCATAGTTTAGGGCAGCTTTTCGCTTGTACCTGAATAGTTACCGTTATACTATAATAAAAAAACGGCCCCAGATTAAGCGAGCCGCTTCAGCTTCAACACAAAACAAGTTTTTTTACATTATTTACTGCGAATTGTCAATAATATTTTAAAGACAACGAATACCAAGCCCGCAACGGGGTAAATCGTATTTCGGCCGCCTTAAAATGACGGCCAAAGCCTTTATTTATCATTGACAAGGTAATAACGATACTGGTAATAGTGTCGGAATTAGAAAAATAGAAGAGGTAATGGCGGAAGTGCATGGGAATCGAACCCACCCACCAAGCTGTTAACCCGGTGCACCGGATTTGAAGTCCGGGAGGGCCACCAGTGCCCTTTCCACTTCCACAAGAATAAGCAGGTTCTTACTATAAATTCTTATTTATCTAAGTACAATACTTATTTTACAAACTATATTTCATAATTTTAGGAGAATCTTGCTGCATGGAATGTGATCGCTTTAAAAAGCTTTTAAAATCATGGTACCTGCAAGTACAGGATGAGGCCTTAGCCCCAGCCCGGATGGTAGAACTTATGGAGAACCATATTTCTTCCTGCCCAACTTGCTTAATGGATCCTGATGCCAGAAAGGACATGGAAAAAATCATTACTTTGGTGCTGCCGAAAGACAAACTTTCTCCCCCCACCCGCAGCCATCGTACCATTGAGCCCAGCATCGATGGCTCCGGGCCAGGATTACCCCCCGCTCCCGCTGCCAATCAGGAACAGAAAAACCAGCATGAAGACCACAACAATATTGCCGATGAGACCATAGATGATAACGATATAGAAGAAAATATCATATAATATCTGTAGACCCAAATTTCCACGTTCCGAATTTGAAGGCCCAAATCCACAGCCCTTGAGACCCCTATGCACAAAAACGGTTCTGTTTACCTTGTTGACGGAAATGCTTATATCCACCGGGCCTACCATGCAATAAGCCCCTTAAGTAATGCCGCCGGCCTGCCCACTCACGCCATTTTCGGCTTCAGCAAAATAATAAACAGAATCATAGACGAAAAAAGCCCCCAGTGGCTGGCCATTGCCTTTGATGCCAGAGGCCCCAATTTCCGGCATGATATCTACCCGGATTACAAGGCCAACCGCCCCCCCATGGCCGATGACCTCGCGGTTCAGATTCCTTACATCAAAGAACTCGTGCAGGCCTATAACATCCTGACTTTGGAACAGACGGGAGTGGAGGCTGATGATCTGTTGGCTTCCATGGCTCTGGCCCTTCAGGATGAGAATCTAACGGTGGTTATTGTCTCTGGCGACAAGGATATGCTGCAATTAGTTTCCGAACATATTTCAGTCTGGGATCCCATGGGCAACAGATCATTCGACCAGGACACTGTCGAGAAAAAATATGGGGTATCATCCGCCAGCTTGCTTGATCTTTTCGCCCTTATTGGTGACAAAAGCGATAATGTACCGGGCGTCCCGGGAGTGGGCCCCAAGACCGCCGCCAAGCTGATCAATGAATTCCACAGCCTTGACGAACTTTACAGCAATATAGACAGCCTTAAAAAATCCAAGGTTAAGGAAAATCTAATAGCTCACCAGGAACAGGCCCGGCTCTCCCGCCGCCTGATCCGCCTGAAGGATGATCTTCCCACCCCGGCCCTGGCCGATTACGAAATGCGGGAACCCGACCACGACCACCTCACCGCCCTCTTCACCACCCTGGATTTCACCAGTATGCTGCCCGGCGGCGGGACAGATAACAGCCGCCCCCTTGACCCAAAGCAATTTCACCTGCTGAACAGCGCCAGCGAGCTGACCGCTCTTTGCGAAAAGATAAAAAAAGCCGATTTTCTGACCATCGACACCGAAACCACCTCTCTCGATACCCTGAGCGCTGAGCTGGTAGGCATCTCCATAGCTATTGACGAAGAGGCTGCCTATTACATTCCCATCGCCCACCGCGATCCCCAAGGCCGCTTAGAGCCCGGCCAAATACCACTGACCACGGTACAGGGCAGCTTATCGCCCTTTCTGTCCAATCCCAAATTCCCCAAACTGGGGCATAACCTGAAATTCGACTATGCCATCCTAACCCGGCACGGACTCACCATGCGGGGCCCCCTCTGGGATACCATGCTGGCCTCTTATATCATTGACCCCACCCGCCGTTCCCATAAATTAGATACCCTGAGCGCCGAGCTCTTAGAGATTAAAATGATCTCTTTTCAGGATATTATTAAAAAGAATGGGGTGGAGAATTTTTCCCAGGTACCCATTGAGCAGGCGGTGGATTACGCGGCCGAGGATGCGGCCTGCACCCTGCGTCTCTGGCATTATTTCGAGCCCCTGTTAGATACCTGCAACCTCTGGCCCCTTTTCAGTCAGGTAGAGATTCGGCTCATCCCCATTCTGGCTGATATGGAGGCCAATGGTATCCTGATTGACTGTCGGCTTTTAGAATCATTGGCCGCGGAATTTGGTCTTCATCTTCAGGAACTGACCGAGGAAATACATCAGCAGGCCGGGCAGGAATTTAATATCAATTCTCCTCAGCAGTTGGCAGAAATCCTATTCGATAAACTAAGCCTGCCCCACGGCCGCAAAACCAAGAACGGCTATTCCACTGACATAAAGGTTCTGGAAAAACTGGCCGCCACCCACCCCCTGCCCCGCCTGATTATAGAATACCGCAATCTTGCCAAGCTCAAATCGTCCTATGTCGATAAGCTGCCGGGCATGATCCACCCCAAAACCGGCCGCCTGCATACCAGCTTTAATCAAGCCGTAACTGCCACTGGCCGCTTGAGCAGCAGCGACCCTAATCTACAGAATATCCCCATTCGCAGCGCCGCCGGCCAGCGAATCAGGGCCGCCTTTATTCCCGCTCCAGGCTGTCAATTTCTCTCGGCCGATTATTCCCAGATCGACCTGCGGGTGCTGGCTCATTACGCCCAGGATCCAGCCTTAATCCAGGCTTTCTGCAACGGCGAGGACATTCACAGCAAGACCGCCGCTGAAATATTTCGGGTAAATCCGGAGGTTGTTAACCGCGAGATGCGGCGGGTGGCGAAAAGTATTAATTTTGGAATTGTCTATGGCATGAGTGCCTTCGGCCTGGCAGGCCAACTGCACATCAGCCGCAAAGAAGCGGCCACCTTCATCGACCGTTATTTTGAGCTCTACAAAGGAGTACAGCAATTCATGGCGGACATCGTGCAACAGGCCGAGACCCAGGGCTTTGTCACTACTCTCCTGGGCCGCCGCCGCCCCCTGCCGGACATAAACAGCAAAAACAAAAACCGGCGTGAAGCCGCCCGGCGCACGGCCATGAACACCCCTATCCAGGGTACCGCCGCCGATATTATTAAGCTGGCGGCCATTAATGTCGCCCAGCGCCTGAAAGAATATGACTTAAAGAGTAAACTGCTCCTCCAGATCCATGATGAATTAATCTTCGAGGTACCGGAAGGGGAGATGGATCAAATAGAGAAAATGGTAAAGGTTGAAATGGAGAGCGTACTCGACCTGCGGGTACCGCTTGTTGTCAACACGGTATGGGGCCATAACCTGGCCAAAGAATGAGGAGCGATTTCTGCAGTTATTCTACAGTGGTGCCCGGTTAGAGTTTTGCCTTAAGCCTGGTTGGTGGTTTTAGGCCGGGAGACAGATCAAATTTTTCCCCTGCACCAAGGGGACAGAATTTTTTTCGCGGAAAGTTTGCGAAAATTATTCTGTCCCGGAAATCGAGACATTCCGCCAAAGCGGGGAGTCCTTAGCTGGTCGATATTTTGCCTACCGCCTGTACCCAATTTCAGTCCGTGAATGGTGCGGCGAACAGGGGGTGAGTCCTATCACCGCCCTTGATCATCTACTGGTACGGGGCGGTTTTCCAGAACCTTGTCTCGCCCCCGATATACGCTCCGCCAATCGTTGGCGCAACCAATATTTCGCCGACCTGATTAGAGAAGATATTCTGGAATTCTCCCGCCTGCATGAAATCAAGACGATGCGTCTGTTTGTAGAGCTTTTGCGTGAACGGGTAGGATCACCATTATCCCTGACCTCCATCGCTCGTGATCTGGCCATTTCTCCAACAACTCTAAAACGTTATCTGGACATTCTACAGGCTCTATTCATAATTTTTATCATCCGGCCCTGGCATCATAACATTGCCCGTGCCATTTTAAAAACTCCCAAGATTTATTTTTTTGACACCGGCTTAGTACAGGGCAACGAAGGGGTAAGGCTTGAAAATGCCGTGGCAACAATGCTCTTAAAGCATACCCAGTTCCTACGTGACAGCGAAGGCAGAATGTCGGGCCTGCATTACCTG
>CAZSOB010000070.1:3644-6846 GCA_964608155.1 uncultured Desulfobulbia bacterium | reverse complement strand
GTATTTCCAGTATTATATAGTTTGGGCTCAGCGATATTATTTTGAATACCTGAAAAAAGTACCTATGTTCATCGAAGGTTTTGGAGTATCAAGGTTGATGGCGTCGTAAAAAGTTCGATCTACTGCGTTGTGGCGTTTCGATAGACCTTCGGCATACCATATGTATGGCCGAAGCCCTTTTTATTGTTTATGGGGGCTCGCAAGTGTGGTTGACTTTATAGCGGCAGCCCGCTAAAAACAGAGTGAGAAAAAAGTGGAAAAATCAGGAGTTAATTATGCAGTTTCAACCCCAAAGTATCCGGCCCCGTCTAAATCGCGGCGAGCAGTTTGTGTTCTGGCTGCTCTTTGTCTGTTTTGGGGCCAAAACCACCTGGCTGGCGGTTAATATAGGCCGGGGAGTATTCCCGGATGAATCTACCTGGTTCGGCATCAGCCGTCTCTTCTCTGTTAATATTTTGCCGCCCTCTGATTCTCCGGCCTCATATCATTTTGGTCTTATCACCCATATACCTAATCTCTACTTTTGGCTTATGGGCAGGCTTTTAAACCTTAATGTGTTTCCCCTTTCAGATCTTATATTTTTGCGCCTTATTAATGTTGTTCTTGGCCTGCTGACCATTTTTTTTGCCTGGCAGCTTATAACTCTGCTAATGGACAGTTCGGCGGTGCGTCTTCTCTTTATGGTCATGATGACCAGCACTATGATGCTGACCTTTATCTATGGGGCGGTGAATTATGATAATCTTTCCACCCTGCTGGCTGTTACCTCTCTCTATTATCTGAGTCGTTTTTTCAGAGATCATCGTTATAACGACCTTATAAGCTGGGCGATTCTTACCTTGGCGGGAACTATGACTAAAAATGTCTTTCTTCCTTACGCCGCGGCCATGGTAATCATGCTGATAGCTCAGGGCTGGAAAAGCTTATGGGCGGTCATTACCAGTGGCTTACGCTCCCGTCCCTGGATTAACAGGCTTAAACTGTTGGCGTTTCTAACCCTGTTGGCTTTGAACCTGAATCTTTATCTTGGTAATCTGGTGCGTTTCGGCCAGTTATTGCCTGCCATGAATATGGTTTTGCCCCTGGATGCCTGTCTTCAGAATCGTTTATTTACCCGGGGCTATGTGGAGCGTGAATTTAAAAATGGCAGGTTGGATTTGCTTGCCGCCCAACGGCTTGCCTTGCAGATAAGGAATCCCAACGACCGGGCGGATGCCCTGAATATGCTTATGGAGGCCCGGCGGGTAAAGGGCACCCCGCAGATGGCCCTTATGGGCCGACTATCTTACAGCCGTTCCTGGTTTAGATATATGTTTGCCCGCACCTATGGTATCGCCGCCCAGTTCTCTATGTACAAAAAATCAGGTCTCATAAGGCTGTATTATGTCTTTTTTCTCCTGAGCGCCGCCTTGTTTTGCTGGCGTTGGCGGCCCGGTACCCCCCCTGGTCTCGGGGCGCCGCTCTTTATTACCTTGTTTTATCTCGCTATCCTGATGCAGGTGGTGAATTATAATATCTATAGCCAGACTGGTATGATGGGTCTGGCCATTACCGGTCGTTATCTCTTTCCGGTTCTGGCTCCATTATATATACTCCTTGCCTATGGTCTGTTGTACCGGATGCCCCGCTGGTGGCAATGGACGGCGGGAGGGACGGCGGCTCTGCTCTTTATCTATGGCGATTTCCCCTGGTTTCTTCAACATCTAACTCCGGTTTGGTTTGGATAATTATGGTGTTATCTGATTCTAAAAGAGAAAAAAATAAATTTGCTGACTGGCCGGCCTGGCTTGGTCTCCTGCTGATTATACTGGCCACTATCTGGGTGCGCTGGCATTTACTCGGTGTGGCTCTGGAACGTGATGAAGGGGAATATGCCTACGGCGGTCAGCTTTTGCTCCAGGGTATTCCACCCTACACCCTGCTCTATAATATGAAACTGCCGGGGATTTACGCGGTCTACGCCCTGATGATCAAGCTGCTGGGGGCCAGCCCCTGGGGGATACATGCCGGCTTGCTCATGGTGAATATCATTAACAGCGTGCTTATCTTTCTCATTGGCCGCCGCCTGGCCGGAGCCCTGGCCGGGGTGGCGGCGGCCGGAGTATTCGCTGTTTTGAGTATGGGGATGCCGGTACAGGGGATGTTTGCCAACGCCGAACATTTTGTGATTATGGCGGTTCTGAGCGGGGTTTTATTATTGCTCACAGCCCTTGACCGCCAGTCGGTCTGGGCCATGGCGGCGGCGGGATTTATGTTTGGCGGTGCCTTTATTATTAAACAGCACGGTCTCTTTTTTATTCTCTGGGGCGGCGGTTACGGATTGGGGCGCTGTCTGCTGGCCCGGCGGCCGGGAGACCGTCCGCGGGCCTGGGCCTTGTCCTTCAGCGCTGGTGTCTTCCTGCCCTACATCATCACCTGCCTGTGGCTTTATAAGGCCGGGGTATTCCCCAAATTCTGGTTTTGGACAGTAGAGTATGCCAGCCGTTACAGCACTATGCTCTCATGGGGCAGTGCCTGGCATTTATTAAGCGGCCGGGCGCGCGATATTATCAGCGCCGCCCCCCTTCTCTGGTTAAGCTCCGGGGTCGGATTTATTGTGCTTGTTTGGCGCTATCGTGGTTCTCAACTGTTTTGGCTGTTGTCTTCCTTCACCTTTTTCTCGGCCATGGCGGTGGCCATGGGCGGCTATTTTCGGCCCCATTACTTTATTTTTATTCTCCCAGCCGCCGCCCTGCTGGCTGGTCTGCCATTTCTGTTTTTAAGTGAGATAATGGCTAACTGCGATAACAGGATTATTCAATACGGCCTTCCCGCTGTTCTGCTCATTATGTTTTTGTGGGCCAGCCTCTATAATCAGCGTCATTTTTTGTGGGAGAGTACACCGGAGGCGGCGGTGCGGGAGACATATTGGCCCAACCCCTTTGTGGAGTCCCTGACTATTGGTAACTATTTAAAAAACCACGCCAATAAGCACGACCGCCTTATGGTATTTGGCTCGGAGCCGCAATTATATTTTTATAGCGGTCTCAAGTCTGCCAGCGGCTATATCTATATGTATCCGCTCATGGAAAAGCAGAATTTTGCCCTCACCATGCAGCGTGAACTTATAAAGGAGGTGGAACGGGTAAAGCCGCGATATCTAATTATGGTCAATATTGATTACTCCTGGCTGCGGCGCCGGACATCTAATCCCTTGATATTT
>CAZSOB010000070.1:0-3544 GCA_964608155.1 uncultured Desulfobulbia bacterium | reverse complement strand
GGTCAATATTGATTACTCCTGGCTGCGGCGCCGGACATCTAATCCCTTGATATTTCGTTGGCTGCGGGATTATCTTAAAAAATATAAACGGGTGGGCATGGTGGAGATTTATCAGCATCAGAGCCGATATTCATGGCTGCCCACGGTAGTTTGGCCGCCAGCCTCGCCATACTGGATAGAGATAATGCGCCGTAAATCAGGCCAATGAAATCAGTTCTATTTTGTGATATTATGGTGTATTTTCAAACATGCAGATAATGTAAGAATCTCTGTAACTTCAGGAATAGCGGACTCTGGATTGGGTGCGGCTTAAGTTACTAACAAAATGTGCAACATGTTGAATTTATTGCTTTTAAAATAGAGGCTTGGTTCGCCCGGCTGTTGGGCTGAATAGTTACCAAAAATTATTATGTACTATATATTATTAATAATAAGCCTTTGTTTTTCCACATCATGTCTGGCGGCAGGCCAGTCGGCCGCGGCGGGTAAATGTCTCAAGGGAGACTGCCGTAATGGTCGGGGTATGCTGCTTATGCCTAATGGGGACAGGTATATCGGTTCCTTCAGCAAGGGGCTTGCCAATGGTTCGGGAATTGTTATCCTGAAAACCGGAATTACCATTCAGGGGGTTTTCCTTAAGGGTATCAGGATGGGGCATGGAGTAAAGACCTGGCCGGATGGCAGCAGATACGAGGGGCAGTTTTATAATTTTCTGGCCAACGGTCAGGGGACTAAAAGGCTTCCCAATGGCTCGCATTGGGAGGGGCTGTGGCGTAACGGGGTGTTTTTTCGTGGTCATGGCCTGCTGATAGAACCCTCCGGCCAACGGTATGAGGGGGATTACAAATATGCCTCTTTTGATGGTCAAGGCACCTTCGTAAAGGCGAATGGTGATAAATATGTGGGTAAGTTTAAGGCTGGCAAATATAATGGGACTGGTAAAATGATTATGAGTGACGGCCGGATCTATGTGGGTAAGTTTAAGGATGGCCGTTACGCGGGAATCGGCAAACTTGCCTTTCCCAACGGCACTTGGTATGAAGGGGGATTTAAAGACGGCAAATATGAGGGCAGTGGTCAGTTGACTAATATAAACGGCAGTAAGTATAAGGGCGATTTTAAGGCCGGAAAGATTACCGGGCATGGTGTTTTAACTATGAATAATGGTACCCAGTATCGGGGCATGTTTGTGGATGGTAAATTCCAGGGACATGGCCTGCTTACCGCTAAAGATGGTAAGCGTCTTGAGGGGGATTTTGTGGGGGGGGTGTTTGTCGAATTCTCGGATCATAAGGCCTCCCGGGCACTTGCTTCCACTGCTTTCACTGTTGTTGAAGAACGTTCTAAATCAGCGGCTTCTGCCGGGGGGCAAGCTGCAAAAAAGAAAGACAAATGAGACTATTTCTACTTTTATGCACTGCTTTTTTTTGTTTTGCCGCCCATAGTATTGCCGCGGCCACTCCGGCGGCGGGGATCGCTGCTTCCTCTCGGCCTCCTGCCTTGCTTTTGCCCCGCAGCGGCCAGTTAAATTGCTATGATGCCAAAGGGGCGTTTGCCGATTGTAAGGGTTCCGGGCAGGATGGTGCCCAGCAGCGTGGAGCGGTTTGGCCGAGTCCCCGGCTCAAGATCAACGCCGACGGCACCTTTAGCGACCAACTAACAGGACTTATGTGGCTGGCCGATGGCAAGTGTCTCAATTCCCTTTCCTGGCTGGGGGCAAAAAGAAAACTTAAGGCCTTAAATGCTGGTTTATTAAAGGAATGTACGGGGTACAGAGGCGCTTATAATGACTGGCATCTCGCCAGTGTTCAGGAGTTGGCAAGTCTGCTGGATTCTGGTATCAAGGTACCTGCTGATTATCTTAAAAGTCAGGGTGCTAAAATGTTTGCCGGCCCCTACTGGACTTCCACCTCTTACCAGAATCCATTGGATGCCTGGCTGATTGATTTCAGTAATGGCGAGATAGTATTCAAGAGTAAGGTCATTAAATCATTCATTTTACCGGTTCGTGGGGGGCGAGAGGCGGTTGGGGCCGCGGGAGGCTCTGACTCCGGGGCTCTGGCTCGGTTCAGGATTAATCATGATGGTACTGTTTCTGATATCAGAAGTGGTCTCATGTGGCTCCGCGATACCCAATGTCTGAGCGGACTAAGCTGGTCTGCCGCCCTGACGGAGGCGGGTAATTT
Source organism: uncultured Desulfobulbia bacterium (assembly GCA_964608155.1). Classification (GTDB taxonomy): domain Bacteria; phylum Desulfobacterota; class Desulfobulbia; order Desulfobulbales; family VMSU01; genus JAADIV01. Next base: position 1,358 of record CAZSOB010000070.1, on the reverse strand, counting down.
TCCGGCAAAGGCCAAAGCTCCATGCCAGGGCTATAAGAGTGATTATCGGGATTGGCTGTTGCCCAACCGGGTAGAATTGATGAGCTTGGTTAATTTTCAGAGTGATTTTCCCGCCGCCTTCCGGGCCGTGTTCGCTAACACTCCCTCTGGTGATTACTGGACATCCACCACGGCAGTTGCCAGTTCACGTAAGGCTTACGCTATTAACTTTGACACCGGTACCCTGAGACGTGAGGCTAAGGACAATCCCCTGGGGGCCATACTGGTAAGAAGGATAAGCGATACCCCGCTGCCCCTTAGGATTACCAGCATGAAGGCCGAGGCGGCTAACAACGAGAGGGCCTATTCCCTCACTCTGGCCCCGAATTTTTATGATGAAATTTCCTGGCCCCCGTCGCCTCGTTTTTTGAGCGATGGAGATGGAACCAGCATGGATCGTCTTACCGGCATTAGGTGGCTTAGCGATGCTGATTGCTTTGGCAGAAAAGCGTGGCCGGAAGCATTCAAGACTATAAAAAAATTCAATAATAAACCTTCGACCTATAAGTGTGCTGGCTATGATGGTACCTTCACTGACTGGCAGTTGCCGACTATTGAGGATTTAGAGACCCTGATTGATCCAGCCGTGAAGGACCGCTCCGTTTGGCTGAACGGTCAGGGAGTGAAAAATGTTCAGGGCGGCGGTGATTATTGGTCGGCAACTGAGACCAGTATCAATATTTATTATGCCCATGTCATAACCTTTGGCCCCTATCCGAAAACAGTTAAGGACTTTCCCAAGTCCATGAAATTTTTCCTCTGGCCCCGACGGGCAAGCAGGATAAATACCAACCATAAGCCCTTGCTCACCTTGACTGTCAACGCCATTAATGGGGCGTTGCATTTAAACCATGGCGCACCGCTGTCTATAGTGGTTTATCTCCACACCTTTGGCCTCATGTTGCCGGCTGATTTCTGGCTCTGGTACGATACACCTGATGGCCATAAACTTTGGCTGTCAAAGGCCAGGGGCTGGAATACAAAAATGATCCCGGTCTATCAGGGGCCGCTGTTTAATTTGCGGCACTATGAAATATATCGTAGTACGCCCAATCATCTGGCTCCGGGGCGTTATGTCTTTCATTTCGCGGTGGATACTAATGCCAACGGGATTCTCGATAAGGATAGATTTGAGGCCAAGGTCGTGGTAACCATTGCTAAAAAAGGAGATGTTAAGCAAGGGAACCGGGGTGCTGTCAGGCCCTTGGTTCACTGATGATATATATAGCACAGGTTGCCCTTGAGCTTTTTAAATAAACCACAGAGGTAACTATTCAGCAGCACCCCATCTCGGAGTCTACGCTTACCTCGTCCATTCG
>CAZSOB010000069.1:0-6980 GCA_964608155.1 uncultured Desulfobulbia bacterium | reverse complement strand
TATAGCCGCCTTTGTCAAGACCGCCGATGCCATGCTGGATCAGGGGGTGGTTTGATTGTAAGCGCTCTAAGTAAGCGAGTTTGCGAGACTCCGGGAACACCCTGCCGCGCGCACCCGGAGTCTCGCAGACGCCCTGAAACGCTTATGCCTCGGAGGGCACCTCCCAGAGTGTGGTTTGTTGATCGTTTACCTATAGAAGTTATGCAATTATAGGAGTTCAGGGGTTAATGCCCATACACTATATGCATAAGTTCGTTCACCAGTCGGTTTAACTTGCTTGCTTCGTTCTGCATTTCCGCCGCTGTCGCTGATGCCTCTTCGGAGCTGGCGGCATTTTTTTGAGTCGAACTGTCCATCTCATTTATCCCCACGGTGATTTGATCAACTCCAAGGGATTGTTCGCCGTTGGCATGGGCTATTTCATCTAATAAAATTGCCACCTTACCGGCGCCGTCGGCGACTTCCTTAAATGATTTTGTTGCCTGATGTACCATGTCGGAGCCGCCTTTTATGCGCTGGACGATGTTGTCTATTAATTTGGAGGTTTCTCCGGCTGAATCGGCAGATCGTATGGCCAGGTTTCTTACCTCGTCGGCTACCACCGCGAAACCGGCCCCGGCTTCACCGGCCCTGGCCGCTTCAACTGCCGCATTTAAGGACAGGAGGTTGGTCTGGAAGGCGATTTCATCAATGGTTTTGACAATCTCCTGGGTCTCATGACTGGCGGCTCGAATATCATCCATGGCCTTGTTCATATTCTCCATAAAAACATTGGCCTTTTCAGCGACTTCCTGGGTCGCCTTCATCTTTGCATTGGCCTCAGTGGTATTTTCGGCGTTTTGGCGGGTCATGCTGGTTATCTCTTCGAGAGAGGCCGCTGATTCTTCGGTGGCAGCTGCCTGGTTGGATGCCTGATCGGCGATATTCCCGGCGGCGCTGGCTACTGACGCGGCAAGGTTGTTAAGGCTTTGTGAGCTGGCGCGAAGGGTATTGCCAGCTTTATTTAACGGCGCAACGATTTCACGGTGAGTAAAAATCCAGGACAAAATTATAATCGTCAATACTACGCATAGAAGTATTCCCTGAATCCAGAGAATGGTGTTGAGATTATTGTCCTTTTCGTATAAGCCAACCGCCTGGTTCATGGTCTTGAGCAGTGGAATATTATTATGCTGTATCGTCCGCAGGGCATTATTATATGAGGGGCTGTCCGGTTCTGATTTGATAAATGTCTGAACTGCCGCGTTGAACCCCTGCCACATTTTTTTGACCTCAAAAAGTTTGCGGCGGGTGTTGTTGCCGCTAACAGGGGTCAGCCCCTGTTGTTTGTTCCCGTGTAAAAGGCCGTTCAGGGTGGTATTAAAAAGATTGGCGGTCTTTTTAATATCGGCCAGCACCTGATTCAGGTTGTCTGCCTTCCGGGGGGCTTTGGCAAGGGTGTGGGCAATAAATATCTCCTTAGTCAGTTTCTGGGTGAGCATACGCTGACGTCCGGCCAGGTTAATGGCGCGGCCGGCTTCTTTCTGTTGATTTACCACATAAAAAATGATGGCGGCGTTTATCAGCCCCAGAATAAGGAAGGCGGTTAAAATTATATTAAGTTTGGATTGTAGTGTTATCGATTGCTTCATTATCTTCTCCTGTGGTGCTGATGGATAAAAATATATCTGAATGGTTACGTTCGGAGGATTTAATCTTGAAAATTCTCAATATGGTGGTTATTCGCGTAAGCAGATCTGCTGTATGCTGTTTTTATTTTATGAAATGCCCTTTACGTTTGCAAGCGGGGAAAAAGAAATGATATAAGGAAAGGTGGTGAAAGATGATAAATAAAGGCATATGGGAAAAAGAACTTTTTCGGGGCTCCTTTAAATTATTTTTAGAGACTAAAAAGAATGAAAATCCCTGAAATAGATACTTGGATTTGTTCAAAATGTGAAGGCTGTGTGGAGGTTTGCCCGGAGGTCTTCAGAATGAATTACGATACCGGTAAGATAGAGGTTGTTGAGCTTGATGAATATCCGGTGGATGATGTTGATGAGGCCGTTAAATGCTGTCCGGCCGACTGTATCTCATGGATGGAATAGTAGCTATGTCTCAAATTTCTTCTCTTTAAAAAATACTTTTCCAGCTTTCGATTCGGGGACAGAATAATTTTCGCTAACAAATGCGAATTTTTTTAATCTGTCTCCTGGCATAAAACCACCAACTGTCCTTAACGCAAAACTCTAACGGGGTACCAGCAGTTTTGGAGAAGTTACTTTGGCATTCCAGAATAATTTGTTTTAATTGACAAATTACCCTGGATAAAGTAACTGGTTCCACAAAGTTTATCTCATGGATTTGCTGGTTTGGTATTAACAGCATATTCAGATTTTAGCGCTAAATTCTCTCTCCTTAACAGGCTGTTTACGAAAATTTTATTATAAGGTTATCTCTGATGAGGAATAGATTTCTATTATTCGTCATTATTACCGCCTTGGTGCTGATAATACCTCTCGCCGCCAATGCCGCAAAGGTCGGGGACTCGAAGTGGGTCGCTCTGGGCGGCTATGGTTTTACCCATACCAACCTGGGGCGGACAAAGGTTTGGGTTGAGACTGCTTTTCTGGCCCTGGGCTATGAAAGGGTGGCATCTGAGGAGTTTGGCCCGTCATTGTTGAAGGGCTATTACTCCGTCCGGGTTGAGGTGCCGGTTCACTATATTATCGCGCCGCATAACGGCTTGATGACGGGAATAAATTTTATTGGTCTCTGGACGTTAACGGATGTTTCTAAAGAATATAAACCTTATTTTCTGGCTGGCGGCGGCCCGGTTTATATAGGCCCTGATATTCCGGGAATGTCCAAACATCTGAATGGCACTTATATGTTTGGAATGGGGGTTGATCTTGACGCCGGCCTGTCCAGAAAGATTAAGCTTGAGTATCGCTTCAATCATATTTCAAACGGGGGGCAGAAAGAGCCCAATGTGCCATTGAATTCGAGTCGTCTCATGGTTGGATTTTCTTTTTAGACGGTACCGCAATGTTTTGTAATGACCTGCCGCCGTATGTAAGGAAACCGCAGGAGAAGTTACACCCTCTATCTATAACTAATTGATTCCACTGAATTCCTGGTTTAGTTAGGAATGACGAACAAAGGGCTTTCTGCGAGAACAACAAAATTATACACTATGCAAAGAGAAGATATACAAAAGCAGATATTAACAATTCTTGAAGATTTATTTGAATTTGATAACCCAGGACTAAATGATAATCTCCGAGACGATCATGGATTTGACAGTATTGACGCCATCGAATTGCTGGGAGAAATCGAAAAGATTCTTGGTTATTCTCTTACCAGGGCGGAAAAAGAGAAGGCCATGACTATCCGCACCATTAATGATATTTTAGATTATATTGAAGTTATAGTCTCTGAGCATAACAAATAATATCCCTCTGGCAGGTGGCTTTTATACAAAACAGGCGCATTTAATGGAACGAAGAGTCGTTATAACGGAGTGCTCAGCAATTACCCCCATTGGTTACGCCAAGGACGATATAATCAAGAGCCTTACAGAGGGGATATCCGGCGTAAAACCACTGCGTGATGACGGCTTACTGACCGATTATATCCACTCGCGTGTTTTTGGTACAGTTGATTATCCCATTGCCTATGACTTCAAACGCCTCTACCGCAAAACCATGGGGCCGGTGGCATTTTATGCCTGCCAGGTAGCCAAAGATATTTTAGAAAGAGCGGGGTTAAGCCAGGAGTTCATCTCCTCCGGGCGTTTAGGGGTGGCCTTTGGTTCAACCCATGGCAGCCCGAGCATTCAGCGCCATATATACAAAACATTTTTCAGTAATTTAAAATCAGAATTTTCTTCCATCGGCGCGGTGGATTATCTGAAATCCATGGTGCACACCACTGCGGTGAATATTACCAGGATGTTTGGTATTACCGGCCGGGTTATTGCCTCATCAACCGCATGCACAACGAGTAGCCAGTCCATTGGTTTTGGCTATGAGATGGTGAAATATGGCATGCAGGATGCCATGATCTGCGGCGGCGCCGATGAATATGACACTACAGCCGTCGCGGTTTTTGATAATTTACTGGCCTGTTCGGTGGCTTATAATGATAAACCGGAATGCACCCCCCGCCCTTTTGACAGCAAGCGGGATGGTCTTGTGGTTGGTGAAGGTGCCGGGGCTGTCTTACTTGAAGAGTACGAATCCGCCAAAAAACGGGGTGCCAATATCCTGGCCGAGGTTATCGGTTTTGCCTGTAATAATAATGGCGGCGATTTGATCCTTCCCAATGTTGACGGGATTACCACCACACTGCAGCTGGCTCTTGATGACGCGGGGATTAAAGCGGATGAGGTCGATTTTGTCAGCGCCCACGCTACTGCCACTAAAATGGGGGATGTAATTGAGTCCCAGGCCATCGCCGCGGTCTATGGCGACTCCCCTTTAGTTACAGGACTGAAGAGTTATATGGGGCATACCATGGGGGCTTGCGGCGCCATAGAGCTTATTCTAACCATGTATATGATGGAACAAGGTTTTATATCTCCAACCTTAAATTTAGATAGTGTTGATGAGCGATGCGCTATGATTAATCATACCAGAGAGCTTACCGTAGCAGACACCAATATAGCGGCTATCCAGAATTTTGCCTTTGGCGGGGTCAACACCTGTCTTTTGATAAAAAATGGCAGTGCGGTAATTAGCTGATTTGCCGCAAATATTCTAACCCCGATGTTTTTTGACTTTATAGTAACTTTTGGTCTCTGGTTCTATTTTATCTGCGGATTTTTTCTGTTTTTCCTGTTGTTTTACCTCCTCGCCTATCTGTTTTCTAAAAACCGAGAACTATCCTTTCAGCGTCTTAACCATTTATTTTATAAAAGTTTTTTGCAATTAACCAGGATTCTTGTCCCTAAGCACTCCTGGCAGATTGACGGGGATATAGCGAAAATCAGGTCTGCGGTAATTGTTTGCAACCATGTCTCATACCTTGATCCTCTGATTATTATCTCCCTGTTCGCACGGCATAAAACCATTGTTAAAACCAGGTTTTTCCATGTTCCGGTCTTTGGCTGGCTGATGAAAAACGCCGGCTACCTGCCCTCGTCAACAGATGATAAATTCACCTTTTTAATGATTAAGCATGTTGAGCGGATGAATGACTATCTGCTCAAAGGTGGTAATCTGATTATTTTCCCGGAAGGTACAAGAAATAATACCGGGAATATTGGTGTCTTCAACAAAGGGGCCTTTAAGATTGCCAGGCTCTGCCATGCCCCGATAAAGGTTCTGCGTATTCGTAATAGTGACAAATTGTTTACACCTGGGAAATTTTTATTTAATACAAGAGTCAACAATAAAATTACGGTGGAACTTGTTGACAGTATTGAGCCGGATTATCTGCATGCCCCGCCGTCGGTGTCGGAACTGCGGAATTTAGTTCAAAAGGCCTTCGCGGTGGAACGATGAGCCGTTTTTTTAGATAAGGGTAAAGGTAATTTAATGATAAAGGATTATGAAAACATTTAATCTTGAATTTACGGAAGACGAAATACAGAAGGCGGTTGCTGACAACAGACTTTTGTCCATGGAAATTGAATTCAGCCGGCGCTGTAATTTCCGCTGCTCGTACTGTTATGTTCCCACCAAAGAGGAGCTTGAGAATGAACTCTCCAGAGCGGAATTAAAAGACGCCATCAGCCAGGCAAAAGAACTTGGGGCTGGTAAGATTATTATTCTGGGCGGCGAGCCGAGTATTTACCCTCATCTTCAAGAGATGATCAGTTTTATCAAGGAAGAGGGATTAGAGGCGGAAATGTTCACTAATGGCAGCGGAATAACTCCTGAACTGGCTGATTTTCTGGCCCGGAATAAGGTTCGAGTTGTCTTGAAACAAAACTCTCAGGATGAGGTGATTCAGGATCGTCTCGCCGGGAAAACCGGCGCCTTTCAAATAATTAAAGAGGCCTTAAAAAACCTGCGGCAGGCAGGTTACCCCGCTGCTGATCATTTTCTGGCCGTCAGCACAATTATCTGTCAGCAGAACATAGCTGAATTACCGCATATGTGGGAATGGCTGCGGAATCATGATATAGAGCCATATTTTGAGGTAATAACTCCTCAGGGCAACGCCAAACAAAATACCTGGCTTGAAGTTTCGTCTCACGAATTAAAGATAATATTCTCAAAACTGGCCCAAATTGATAAAGAAAAATATGGCAGGGAATGGGAGCCTCAGCCACCGTTAGCCGGCAATCGCTGTATGCGTCATCAGGTGTCATGTGTCGTGACATCCACCGGTAATGTTATGCCCTGCGTTGGGGTGACCATCACAATTGGTAATATTCGCCAGCAACCTCTATCTGAAATAATTAAAAACAGTGAAGTAATAAACAATTTGAAGAATTTTCGCCAAACGATAAAGGGTGAATGCCGTACCTGCGAAAAGGCCTCTGAATGTTATGGCTGCCGCGGCGCGGCCTATCAGCTGACCGGGGACTATCTCGAAGCTGATCCAACCTGCTGGCTGAATTCATCTTGCACAAAAGGGCAGTAAAAAATAACCAATATGGAGCCCTTCTATAATACGATTATTGCGATAACCCCAGTAATGTCCGGTTAAGAACGTGCATTGTACTCAATACGCTTACGGTACTTAGGGGACAGATTTTATTTTTCCAGCCTTCGATTCGGGGACAGAATAATTTTCGCAAAAAAACGCGAAAAAAATTCAGTCCCCTTGGTTTGGAGGAAAAATTTAATCTGTCTCCCGGCCTAAAACTTGTCAGGCTTAATGCAAAATTATAACCGGACACCACTAATTTGGGATAGAAGGCCGGATTGAGTTTCACAAGCTGACACGTTTTCTAAAATCTTGTGCCCCCAGAACTAATTTTACGGTACTAAACGACCCCATAATCGTACCAATAACCCCTGGAGCCAGGACATTCTGGCCGGTAAGAT
>CAZSOB010000068.1:0-7023 GCA_964608155.1 uncultured Desulfobulbia bacterium | reverse complement strand
GTTACACTCCGGTGGTTATTGTTACTTTTAGACATCACGCTGAATAGTTACGTTATTTCTATGCATCACGCTGAATAATTACAAATCATAGATAAAAAGGATGTAACTATGTTTCTGAATAAAGAGGTATTTGATGCTATCATCGCTCACGCCCGCCAGGGGCTGCCCCATGAGGTTTGCGGCTACCTCGCCGGATCGGAGGCGGAGATTACAACGCATTATGAGTTAACCAATCTGGACAAGGCCTCCGACCATTTCACCATGAGCCCCAAGGAACAATTCGCCGTTATCAAAGAGACACGCCAGCAGGGGCTAACCATAAAGGCCGTTTATCACAGCCACCCGGATACCCCGGCCCGTCCCTCGGATGAGGATATCAAGCTGGCCTATGACCCTGATATCAGTTATGTGATTATCTCGCTGACCGCGCCGGAAGCAGTGGTAAAATCTTTTCGTATTAAGCAGGGTGAGGTGATCAGCGAGGATATTACCATAGTGCCTCAATAAATATATAATCAGGGGAGGGAACAGGGATGACAAGGACAATAAAGGCCGCTGCCAAAAAGGACTGCCGGGGAGTAAGCTGCCCCATGAACATGGTCTACACCAAGGTCGGCCTCTCAAAACTCACGGCAGGAGATATACTTGAGGTGCTGCTTGACGACGGCCCGCCCATCAACAACGTCCCGGGATCAGTAAAAAAAGAGGGCCATGAAATACTCTCTAAACACCAGTTAGAAGACGGGAGCTGGCAGCTTATGATCCGCAAGGCTTAGGCCGGTGGCAATAGACCCTCAATTACAAAGCTGCGTTTCCTGTCCACGGCACTGCCGGATAAACAGGTATAAAAAAATCGGCTTCTGCGGCCTGGGAGCAAAAACCCTAATTTCTCACATCGGCCTCCATCATGGTGAGGAGCCGCCCATCTCCGGCACTAAGGGCTCCGGGGCCATATTCTTCAGCGGCTGTAATCTGCGCTGCGTTTTCTGCCAGAATTTTCAGATCAGCCAGGCCTTTCAGCGGCGGACTCGACAGCTCGGCAGAGAGGAACTCATAAGCGCAATGCTCCATCTCCAGGAACAGGGAGCCCATAATATAAACCTGGTTTCGCCCTCCCACATCCTGCCTCAGCTCACCGCCGCCCTGAGCCTGGCAAAAGACAACGGGCTGACCATTCCGGTGGTTTACAACAGCAACGGCTATGATTCGGTCACGGCCCTTAAAGGGATGCGGGGTCTGGTGGATATATACCTGCCGGATATAAAATATCTCGACAATAACCTGGGCCGCAGGTATTCCGGGGTGCCGAATTATGGCGATATAATTCCAGGGGTACTTGCCGAAATGCTTGCCCAGGTCGGGATGTTGCAGACTGATAAGGATGGTATTGCCCGCCGCGGACTTCTGGTTCGCCATCTGGTGCTGCCGGGTCATTTGACCAACAGCCGGGAATGTCTGCACCTGTTAAAAGACCTCGCGCCCGACATTACGCTGAGCATCATGTCGCAATACACCCCCTGCCACCAGACCCATGAATTTCCGGAAATCAACCGCCCTTTAAATGCCGCTGAATATGATGAGATAATTAGTTACGCCCTTGACCTTGGCTTAAAGCATGCCTTTATCCAGGAGATGAGCAGCCAAGGCAGCTCCATGCCTGACTTCGACCGGCCCCAGCCCTTTGCGGATAGATAACGAAAAGGAGGGAAATTCAGTCCTCCTGGTTTACCAGGCCTTACCACAACCCCCATGATTTGAAATAGAGAATATAAAACACGAGGAGCAGATTACTTATGCCGTGAGCGACAATGCAGTTCCAGAGATCCCGCCGCCAATAGAGCAGGATATTGAGGAGAGCGCCATAGACGGCAGCCGCCAGCCACTCAGGGTGAGAAAGAGTAAAGAGCAGAGTTACCCAGAGAAAAGAACTCCAGGTGAAAATCCCGATTTCCTGTTCCTGCCAGTCCGGTGAGATAACCCATCTTAGCAGAAAGCCGCGCCAGAAAACCTCTTCCACCACCGGAACCAGCACGGCAAGCCCCATGGTTCTGACCGCGATAAATCCCCATTGCCAGGCCGGATCAGCAATAGATTGAAAGGGGTCAAACGAAATCCTTTCCCCCGGGGCAAGCCAGGCAGGCATGAGATGAAATATGTATTGCTCCAAATGTAAGCGGCAGAGGAAAATCCACAGCACTATCCCACCAATGCCGACGATGATTCCAGGCGCAATATGACTATGCACCTTGATTATACCCCGGCCGCGTAACAACAAAATCGTTGCCGTCCCCACCACAATAACGGTACAAAAATACATGAGCGGATACAAATCAGGGAATTGAGCCGCGAATTGACTGAAAACAAGATAAAGGATAAAGGGCAGGATGAAGGGTAGCATGTTTATTTAGAAGTTCCAGGTCGAGATGCGGCCCCAAGCCTTCATCTTTGGTAACTGTTCAGCTGCACCCAATCTACGGTTGATAATGCAGTCCAGCATACGTATGTCTCGAAGTCTCACTTCGTTCGCTATCGGAAGTCTCACTTCGTTCGCTATCGGAAGCCTCAATTCGTTCGGCTATCTGCTGAACAGCATTATCAACCACATCTCGGGCACTTCCGGAGTCTGCGCTTACCTGAACAGTTACATTCAGTGGTTATTGCTAATTTCGGACATTTCGCTGAATTGTTACGATTAACCTGCAGTTATCCCAACAATATCAGAACGCCGGCAGGGACTTTTGCTTGCTTGCAACCGTTATGCCCTAATTAAATCCACATCATACCTTGCTATTAACTCATCTCTGGTTACCAGCTTAAGCCTTTCAATGGAGGCTTGGGCAATAAGCATTCTATCAAAAGGATCCTTATGAATATCAGGCAGTTTCCCGGCAAGTTCCGCATGATCATACGCTATACTCAAGGGAGTGAAACGATGCAACCAGATTTCTTCCTGTAGATTATCAGGAGTCTCAAGTTTTCCCAGGCTTTTTTTGATACTTATTTCCCAAACCGAGACAGAACTGACAAAAACCATGTTACTGGCCGTGATTACAGCCTTTCTCGCTGCCTCTGACAGGGTAGGATTATTTTCCAAAGCCCATATCAATACATGAGTGTCAAGGAGAATATTCATGATTCATCCGGAAATAGAGAAGAGTTATAAAAACTCGCGGAAATTTCTTCATCAGGTTTATCAAAATCAGGAGAAATTTTCACCTTCCCTTCCCAGCTCCCCCCCAATTGCCGTGGAGAAGCATCTTGCCTGTAAGCAGAGAGAACCGCGACAGGCTCTCCAGCTTTGCCAATTATGATTGGTTTATCTGTTTCCTGTACCGTTTTTATCAAATAAGACAAACTGGCCTTTGCTTCTGAGATATTGGTGATTTGCATGACATTTCCCTCCTTTCACAGTCTTTATATTTAAAATATAGTCTGGTCTGGTCTGGTTGTCAATAAAAGAAAAAGGTGTCAGGTCTGCATATTTGACACCTTTTTTCATCTTGACAGAGATGATTTTTACCCTTATTATTAGTTAACGTGTTAATTAATAAGGAGCCAACTAAATGAGCGTCTGTGATTCCAATCCCCTGCCCCGCCTGATTTATCTGACCTCAATAGAGTTACAGGCCCATGCCGATGAGGTCTTGCGGCCCTATGAACTGACCCTGGAGCAGTTTCATCCCTTAAAGATCATACTCCTTGAAGGCGGGGCCGTGGGCCAGAGTTCCCTGTGCGGACTGGCCTCCAAGACCCCGGCCAATATGACCCGCATCCTTGACCGGCTGGCGGCCAAGAATTTTATCGAACGCCGTCCCGACCCCCTTGACCGGCGGGCCTTTATCATCCATCTCACTCCGGATGGTGAAAAACTGGTAAATGAGGTCGCCGAGCTCTTTGCCGGTTATCTTAACAAGATAGTTATGAACGGAATCAGCAGTGAGGATGAAGAGTGCTGCCGCCGGGTATTAAAACAGATTAATGATAATTTGGGCCGGATTACTCCGGATGCCGTATAAGGAGAACGCCATGCTGAAGATATTTAATTTTCTCATCCCCCTGCTGACAGTGCTTATTTTACCGGCCACGGCCCTGGCCGGGCCCATGGGCCCAAGGAAACCACCCACGGTGATAACGGCCAGAATCCGCCAGGCCGACGTGGTACCGGCGGCCCGGTACGTGGGCCATGTGGAGGCCATACAGACCGTTGATCTCCGAGCCAGGGTGGAGGGCTTTCTGGAACAGATAAAATTCAAGGAGGGGAGTTTGGTGCGGGCCGGTGATACCCTGTTTATCATTGAGCAGTCGGTCTATAAGGCCAGGGTAGAGGCGGCTTCCGCCAAAGAGGCCCAGGCCGAGGCGGAACTTGACAGGGCCGCCGCCCATCTGAAACGACTGCGCCGGGCTCGCCCTGAATCCATCCCGGCCACCGCTATTGATGACGCTGTGGCCGCCGAGCTTACAGCCAGGGCCGCTTTGTCACTGACTAAGGCCGACCTTACCCAGGCCCACCTCAATCTCTCCTACACCGTCATCAAGGCCCCCATCTCCGGCCGGATCGGGCGGACAAATTACACGGCAGGCAATCTGGTTAATCCCGCCTCCGGCACCCTGGCCCGTATCGTTGAGGTTAATCCCGTCCGGGTATTATATTCCGTCAGCGAAAACAATTTAAGCACCGTTGAGGCCGCCCTTAAAAACAACAGCCGCCAGGCTCCCAGATTAAAGCTGGCCGACGGCAGGATTTATCCCCTGGCCGGCCGGCTGGATTTTATCGACAACGAGGTGGACGCGGCCACCGGCACCATTGCCGTCCGGGCCATATTCCCCAACCCCAAAGGCAGCCTCATCCCCGGCGAATATGTTACCGTTATGCTCAAGACCGCCGCCCCCAGAATAATGCCGGTTGTCCCCCAGGGCGCGGTGCTGACCGGCAAGGACGGCCGCTTTGTCCTCATGGTGGAGCATGGCCGGGCCGTTCCCCGCCCCATAACTACGGGAATCGCGGTGGGCAACAGCTGGGCCGTGAAATCAGGGCTTAAAACCGGGGATTCCATTATCGTCTCCGGCATCCAGAAGGTACGTCCCGGTATGCCGGTTACCGCGGTTCCGGCCCCGGGCGGGGAGACGAGAAAATGATCGCCCGCCTCTTTATCAACCGGCCGCGGCTGGCGGCAGTGCTCTCCATCGTCATCACCATTGCCGGTTTAATCGCCCTGCAGAAAATCCCGGTGGCCCAATACCCCCGTATCACGCCGCCGGAAATCCAGGTTACCGCCATTTACCCCGGAGCCAGCGCCGAGGTTCTGGCCAATACCGTGGCCGCCCCCCTGGAAAAAGAGGTGAACGGTGTGGAAAAGATGCTCTATATGTCCTCCACCTGCTCCAATTCCGGGCTTTATAAATTATCCGTCACCTTTGCCGTGGGCACTAATCCGGATATCGACCAGGTCAACCTCCAGAACCGTATCCAGCTGGCCGTCCCCAAGCTGCCGGCCGCGGTGGTGGCCCAGGGTATTCAGGTACGTAAACGCTCTTCGGACATGATGGCGGTGGTGGCCTTTTATTCCCCGGACAAGAGCCGCAACATGCTCTTTTTGAGTAATTATGTCAGCAATGAGGTCAAGGACTCCTTAGTGCGTTTAAAGGGAGTGAGCGACGCCTTTATCTTTGGCGAAAAGGAGTACGCCGTCCGCGTCTGGATGAATCCCGACCGCCTCACCGCCTTAGGTATGACCGCCGATGATATTATCACCGCCATCCGCAGCCAGAATATTCAGGCCGCGGTGGGAGCGGTGGGCCAGGAGCCCTTAACTCACAAGAGAGAGGTGCAGTACACCCTGCGGGCCAAGGGCCGCCTGACCACGGTGCGGGACTTCAAAAATATCATTATCAGGGCCAATAATCAGGGCGGCCTGGTGCGCTTAAGCGATGTGGCCACGGTGGAGCTGGCCGCCAAATCCTACGGCCATACCGATATGCTGAACGGCCGCCAGGCGGCGGTAATGGCCCTCTACCGGGCCACCGGGGCCAACGCCATGGACACCATGAAGGCGGTAAAGGCCGAGCTTGTCCGCCTGCAACGCAATATGCCGCCGGGGGTAAAGTACAAAATGATTCTTGACACCACCCGTTATGTATCGGCCGCCATTAATGAGATTATCAAGACCCTGGGCCTTACTTCGCTCCTTGTTATCCTCGTGGTCTTTGTTTTTTTACAGGACTGGCGGGCCACTCTGGTACCGGCGGTGGCCATCCCGGTTTCCCTGATCGGCACCTTCGCGGTTCTCCTCGTCCTTGGTTATTCGGCCAACACAATATCCCTCTTCGCCCTCATCATGGCCATCGGGCTGGTGGTGGATGACGCCATTGTAGTGGTGGAAAACGTTCACCGGGTAATGAACGAAGAGGGGCTGGCCCCAAAGGAGGCGGCAATCCGGGCCATGAAGCAGGTCACCGGGCCCATTATCGCCACCACCCTGGTTCTGCTGGCCGTCTTTGTGCCGGTGGGTTTCATGCCCGGCATCACCGGCCAGCTTTACCGCCAGTTCGCGGTAACCATCTGTACCTCGGTGCTGATTTCATCCATCTGCGCCCTGTCCCTGTCCCCGGCCATGTGCGCCACCGTCCTCCGGCGGCCGCGCCCCCATACCAGGGGGCCGCTGGGCTGGTTCAACCGTTTTCTTGAGGCCTCCCGGCGCGGTTATATCCGCGGCTCATCCTTTTTGATCCGCCGGGTTGTCCTGGCCCTGCTGCTCTTGGCCGCCATATTTGGAGCGGCAGGTTTTCTCTTCAGCCACAGCCCCACCTCATTTCTGCCCCAGGAGGATCAGGGTTATTTCTTTATGAATATCCAGCTGCCGGAAGCGGCCACCCTCTCCCGCACCACCAGCATCATGCACCGTGTAACCGCTGACATCAAGGGCATCGCCGGAGTAAAAGATGTAATCGGCATCTCCGGTTTCAGTATCCTGGCCGGTGACGCCGATAATGTCGGCTTCGCCGTCGCCATCCTCCAGCCCTGGA
>CAZSOB010000067.1:0-7072 GCA_964608155.1 uncultured Desulfobulbia bacterium | reverse complement strand
GCATACCCAGTTCCTACGTGACAGCGAAGGCAGAATGTCGGGCCTGCATTACCTGGGTTCTGATGAATAGCTGTTACCTTGTAATTGAGCACAGGGTGAAACGAAACAGCAGGTAACTTGCAAACCCGTCCCTGTAAGCGATTACAGGGGGCCGGAGATGCGAGGCATCGGGCTGTGAAGCTGTACATTGGTACGTGAGCAGCCCGATAACGAAGCAGATTCGGCGGTGCCCTGTGATCGCTTACGTTACCTTACCACAACAGTCATAGGGGCGGCATAATCAACCTCTCCACCAGTACTCTTATCATAAACCGAAAGCATAATCCTATACTCTCCCGGCAGGGCAAAGGTATGACTTACACTACCGCCCCGGCCTGTTTCACCATCACCAAAGTTCCACTCACAAGTAGTGAAATTCCCCTTATACCAACGGCAGTTGTCAGCGCTTAAGCTAATCTCCAGCGGGGCATTTCCAGCCTTTTTATCCACTACAATAGCACCTTTTTTATTTCCGGCCCTGGTCATGATTAACGGCCCGGATAGAGCAGACCAGCTTTCATTCCTCTGCCGAGGCGCCCCGTTTTCATTGCCCGAAACAGCCTCTCCGAGAAAAGCCAACACCGGCACCACCAAAATTACCGCCCAGAAGGGTATTCTTTTAATCATCTTCTTCCTTAAATTTAACACGTCCAATTAACGTGCATTGATATCAATAAGCTTACAAGACTAAGGGGGACTGATTTTATTTTTCCGGTTTTCGATTCGGGACAGAATAATTTTCGCAAACTTTCCGCGAAAAAAATTCAGTCCCCTTGGTGCAAGGGAAAAACTTAATCTGTCTCACGACATAAAACCACCAATCAGGCTTAATGCAAAACCCTAACCGAACATCACTGCCTTAAATTAACAATCTGTCTCTTTCCAGAGACAGATTGCGGCAAGCAGGAGACAGACAATTACCTGCTTCCAGCACATCCTTTTATTCAACTGCCTTCACATCCTGTCGCCAATCAGCGACTCGCTTAAATCCGCCGTAACCGCCGGCAAGGCAGGATAGTGCGAAATCATACCATACCCGGCAGCAACGTCTGCATTACGGGTATCAAACATGCAATTACGCTTAATAAAATGCCAAAGTTTCATCAACTTACCACCGTCCAGATTGCAAAATCTCAGGCGGCCAACCAGAATTGACCAGTCAGCGGTGTTATTACTAACGGCCCGGCTGTCAACAATCTCAAAATGACCTTCCTCCATGGTAAAAATATCATGAGCAATAATAATCTCAAGAGCAGTGGAGCCCGCAGCCGACAATGCTCCTTTATGGCAATAGGAGAAGGCCAATCCGCCCAAGCTTATGTCAGTTACCAACCCTATAAAACTACTGGTCATCACCAAAACGGAATCTTTAAACCCCAAACGCGAAAATGCCCTTCTATCTTCCTTTATATCGACATAAATCATAGGTTTCCTCCATAGTTTTATAACAACGCGAGCAACGAAGGAATATTAAAGCAAAAAGGATGCCAGCCTTACTACCCCTGCCTTTTTCCAAGAAAAAAGATGGGGAGAAAAAAAGCAGGCACAAGCACGGTCAGCCGCCAAGAAGCTATAGTCAGGGATTTGTAGACTTAAAAATAGAGGGCACAATGTGATTACGCTGAAGAATCTTGTAAAAATCGGTACGATTACGTTGCGCCAAACGAGCGGCCCGGCTGACATTGCCTTCGGTGAGCTTCAAAAGATTAATCAAATATTCCTGTTCAAAACGCTGCCGGGCCTCATTAAAGGACGGGGTCTTGGGCAGGTCATGGCGAATTGTCAATTTGATCATATCGCTGGAGATCAAAGAGCCGCTGGTCAGGGCCACCGCATGCTCGATAACATTATAAAGCTGCCGGATATTACCAGGCCAGGTGGCATTAATTAATAACTCCATGGCCTCAGGCGCAAAGCCATTAATACTCTTCCGGGCCTGACTGTTAAGCGTCCGCAAAAAATGACGGGCTAAAAGAAGAATATCCTCCCGTCTTTCCGCCAGAGGCGGCAATTGCAACAGAACCACGTTAAGACGATAGTAGAGATCCTCACGAAAACTTTTTTCCGCCACCATCTCCTCGAGATCACGGTGAGTCGCCGAAATAATCCGGACATCCACCACCGTATCTTTATTGGCACCTACCGAGCGAATTGTCCTCTCCTGAATCACCCGCAGCAATTTAACCTGGAAGGAAGGCGGCGTATCGCCAATCTCATCTAAAAAAAGGGTACCTCCGTCGGCAGCCTTTATCAAACCTTCATTATCCCGCACCGCACCAGTAAAAGAGCCCTTAACATGACCAAAAAGTTCTGATTCCAGAAGAGCCTCAGGGATGGCGCCGCAATTCACGGCCACAAAAGGGCCGTCAGAACGCAGGCTGGCCCGGTGAACCGCCTTGGCGAGAAGTTCCTTACCAGTACCGCTCTGCCCCTGAATCAGTATATTAGATTGTGTGACGGCGACCATGGCAGTCTGCCGCAACACCTCCTCCAGAACCGGGCTTTGGCTGATAATATCACGCCTCCAGGCCTTGTTTTCCATTTTACCACTGTCCGTCCCCACCGAACCAGCCGCCAGCGCCCGGTCGATCTCCTTGATGAGATCACGGCCATTTAGAGGCTTGGTTAAAAAAGAGAATACCCCCTTCCTGGTGGCCTCCACCGCCTCAGGGATAGAGCCATGCGCCGTCATAATAATCACCGGCAACAGGGCGTTGACCCGGCGGATACTGCTAAATAAATTCATGCCGTCCATACCGGCCATTCTTAAATCAGTTACCACCAGGGCCGGCCGCCGCGCCTGCAGCACCGCCAAGGCCTCCTCGCCGCTTTGGGCCAGAGATGTATCATATCCCGCCGCCCGCACCCGCATATCAAGCAGATTCAAAAAGTCTTCATCATCATCTACCAGCATGATTGTTGTCTGTGCCTGCATAATCATTTACCTGTCTTTTTACCTATTGTTCATTATTCGCTCAATATCCTTGAGCTGCTGAATCTGGCGCCTTAGAGCGGCAGTCTTCTTCCTGTTTTTTTGCAATTTTAATGCCATTTCCCGCCGCTCACGCTCCGCCTGCCGCAATCTTCTACTAAGTATGATGTTTTTTAACTGCATGTCTTTTTGCAATGAATAATCGTGCTTCAGCAGGCGAATAAAGGCTGCAAAGGCCGGACGAGCGGCAAGCTTTGAGCCCGCCAGCGCCTCCAGTTGGGCCAGAGCCCGTCCAGAATCACGACCTCTATCCGCGGGCAGCATATAGAGCAGGGCGAGGCGCAGACGGGCCATCTTCTCACCCCGCTCCAACGCCGCCCTGGCCATCTGCCTCTCAACCTCAATGCCGGACTGCGGCAAAGAGCTCATCGTTTTATAATAACTCAGCAGCTCATCCAGCGAGCTGGAATCATCCAGAACGCCGCCCCGCCATACAGAGTGAACCGAGCGCCCATTACGCACAGCCGGGGCCTGGGGGATACAGCCGCTTACGGTTATAGACAGTAACAAAATCAGCCAATATAACTTCATGTCCTTTCTCCCTGATCTACAGGTATGATTAATCGGAAATGAGCCCCTGCTTCACTCTCCAGCAATTGCAGCTCCCCGCCATGAGCAACGGCATACTCCCTGGCTATGGCCAAACCCAGACCGCTGCCCTTTATCGCGCTGCGGCAGGTGGTGGAACCCTGCACAAAAGGCCGGAATATCTCCTCCCGTTCCGCGGCCGCGACTCCAGGGCCGTTATCAATAATATCAAAGACGAACATAGAAGCCCCTTCCAACCGCAAAGACAGAAATATTTCACCGTTAGGCGGTGAATATTTCAAGGCGTTGGATAATAAATTATCCACAATAACTGTCACCCTCGCCGCGTCCGCCACAATGGAGAAAGGGGAGAAGGCGGTTTTGATCCGTAAACCACGTTTCATAATCAGGGGTTTATGAACAGCGAGAGCCTCCTGAACCAGTTCATCCATACGCACCGAGATAAGATTTAAAGTCGTATTTCGGGCTTCACTCATGGTGTAAGCCAGCAAATTTTCGATTAGGGCCTGCAACTGGGTGCAGTTCTTACGCAGTATATCAACAATCTCCCGCTGCTGGCCGGTAACAGGCCCGGCAATTTCATCGGCCAATAATTCCGCCCCCTCTCTGATGGAGGCCAACGGCGTTTTCAGCTCATGAGAGACATGGGCCGCAAATTTACTTTTGTTTTTTTCAAAGACAGCTAAATTCTGGCGCAGCCAATCAAGCCTCTCCCCCAGAAACACCAGATCATCGGGGCCATTCACCTCAATGGGGTGAACAAAATCACCACGGCCTAATTGATTAATGGCATAATCAATCTGTTTAATAGGCCGGGAAATAAGCCGGGCGAAAACCGCAATCAACAGACCGGTAAGAGGGATAAGGGACAAGGCCAGCCAAAACAAAATCGCCTTGGCGCGAGCAGCCTCTGCCTGCAAAGAGCTGACTTCCTGATAAGTCTGCTCGGCGCTGGCCTGCATAATCCGCCGGCCATGTTGCTGCAATTCCACAAAACCCGCCAGTACCCGGCTGCCCTTCAGATTAGCCCGGCTATTAGTGATCAACCGGGTCAATTCATTCTCCTTAATGGTCAGGAGTGCTATTTCCTGTCTCTGCACCGGGTCGTTGGGAAGGGCGCTTAGCTGGGCCATAGTCTGCTGAATCAACTTATGCCGCCCCTTTACATCCTCCAAAATACTCTTGTCGCCCAATACCTCATACTGCCGCAGACGACGTTCCTGCTCCAGGAGCAATTCGGTTAATTTCTGGCTCAAACGGCTGCCGGACACGGCGCGGTAAACCGACTGCGACCCATGACGCACCAAGCGGCCCATTAAGACTTCCGAACCCCCCAGAACCACGAGCAGCGGCAGGACAGCAAGGGCCAACCCGGACAGCACTAAAACAAAAAAAGACCTGGCCCGATATATTTTCTTCATCTCCATAATAAACACGCCCGGCACATATTTAAAGGCACAAACTTAAAGGCACAAACCAGACTACATCAGGCCAGTTCCCGCCGTCTAACTGGCCGGCCTTCTTCCCCACAGTGATAATAAGCCCTGGCAAAATCCGCAATCATAAAATAACCACCGATAAAGCGTGTAAACCCGCCATAATACGCTAAATTCCCCACCCCATCTTCCCCCGCAAACCAGAGTCATCATAACCACCTGAAAACACGACATAATATTTTTGCCGCCCCTGGCTCATGTTTTGCATATCTCAGAAAAGGATTGGCCATACGCCGACCAAATATCATCTTTTAGTGATAAAATCGTCCCCAAAAAGTCAGATACGCTTGAAAATATCACCAAATCATGATACAAGTGTTTTGTTACTTTATAGTGCTATTATAGTTGCGATAATTTTTTTTGTTACCCAAAACGGTGGAGGGAAAAACATGAAGAAGCATCTTATCCTAATCAGCCTGTGTATGTTATGGCTAACTGGCCTGCCTTTGAGCGCCATGGCAGCCTCAGTTAAGGCCCAGACCATAGATGCTCCCCATCTGAATTTTGACAACAACGCCAATACAGATGACTGCAGTACCTGCCATTTTTCCACCGATCCAACAACCGGGCTGGCATTAAAGCCTGGGGATACCTGTGTTGGTTGCCATACCAACGCCACAGGCGGATACACCACCAACAGTGCTCCCTTAGCCCAGACCCATCGCGGCTTTCCCTGCCAGACCTGCCATAACCCCCATGTTTCCCAACAATATGGCAAAGCCGCCCCTTTGGTCTCTGGAACCATCGACAACGCCACAGTAAATGGCAATCAAATTAATATGACCATTACGGTAAACGGCGGAATTGACACCTGGCCCACAACTCCCTCAAGATGGATCGCCAAGAGTGTAGACGGCATCAGCGGCGTCGATACTACCACCGGCTTAACCATCCCGAAGTACAAGGTTGACCGCGGCCTCATTTTCTGGGCAACTGTCGGCCCGAACAATTATTCATTTGAAATCAAAGCTGCCCCGTCAACAACCTCCATTACGGTTAATGGTAATTTACCAACCGGTGTGGCTGCATCCGACTTCGTCGGTAAGACCTTCGAAATGCAGTATGGCGAATTATTGGCCAATAAGGTTACTCCGGGCATCTCTTATCGCTACGGAACCACCCCAGTGGTTCACGACGATCCCACCACCCAGGAGCCGGTTTTCGTCACAGCCAACATGAATGGTATCTGCCAGGCCTGCCATACAACGACCGCTCATTACAGAAATAACCTCGCAGAGACCAAACATCATATAGGCGAGACCTGCACAAAATGTCATCAGCACAGTACCGGGTTCTCCATCAATCCCAAAGATTGCGTTAAATGCCATGCCAATTACCCGGAACCGCCAAGTTCCGGAGCCCACGCACTCCATGCCGGCACCAGCGGTTACGCTTTCCCCTGTCAGGTCTGTCACAAAGGCGGAATGAGCCCCTGGAAACCAGGCCCGGACAGCAAAGTCCAGCTCGGCTTCAATCTCGTCCCCTTGGGAACATTAGATTTCAGCGGCGCAGATACTCACTATGACGGCACCCCGGGAACTTTCGCTGATCCCAACGGTTACGGCTCAGCTTATCAGGGCGAAAATGGCACCACTATAACCACGAATGGCAGCTTGACCTGCAGCAATATCTACTGCCACAGCAGCGGCCAGGCCTCCGAACAAGGCTGTTTAACCGCCGAAATTAACGGTAAGACAAATCAGACACCTCCCTGGAACAGTAAAGGGCAATTAACCTGCAAGAGCTGTCATCCACAAATATGGGACAACAGCCCCACCAGTACTCACTATAAACATGTAATGGTTAACCACTACACCTGCGATTATTGCCACTACGGCACCACCACCAACGGCACCACCATCACCAATAAATCCTTTCATGCCGATGGTATAGTAGAGGTAATTGCCGGGCCAAAGGCCGGCGGCGATATAACGTGGGATGCAAAAACCCACACATGTACAACGCTCTTCTGTCATGTAGGCAGAGCCTGGTCTCC
>CAZSOB010000066.1:0-7078 GCA_964608155.1 uncultured Desulfobulbia bacterium | reverse complement strand
ATTATTATATGCCCTCTCTTTTTATTTCAACATTATTGTTTATTATCAGTCTTGTCCCCCTAAGCGCCAGGGCCTCCATTACTAATCTTGTCCCGGTGGGAATTGACAGCGGCGCCCTGCTTAATCTTAACATCAAGGTACTGATTGCCGCCCGCCCCCTGTCTATCATTCTGGTGGAAAAAGATTTTCAGCGCCTCCGGGTTCTCCGCTATGATGGCAGATTACAGGTTATGACGGAATATACCGTGGCTACCGGCGAGAATTTTGGTCCTAAAATAGTAGAAGGGGACAAAAAAACTCCGGAGGGTATATATTTTATCACCAAAAAATATATCGATAAAAAGCTCACTGTCTTCGGCACCAAGGCCTTTCATCTCAATTATCCTAATGTCTTTGACCGCATAGAGCATCGGGATGGACACGGCATCTTTATCCACGGCACCAATAAAAAATTACGCTATAACAGTACCAACGGCTGTATCAGTCTTAACAACGGTGATCTCTCACAATTAGCCCGCTTTTTAAAGGTCGGAACCATTCCGGTAGTAATTGTCCCCAGTCTCCTGAATTTAAAGGTCGGCCAGGCCTCATTACCTGATTTAAGCAGCAATAATTTCGAATTAGCCAAGAAATTATTGCTGCCTGAGGCCGCTAATGCCGCCATCACCTTCTATAATCTCTATATGATTCAGGTTAACAAGCAGACCCTGGTGGCCTGTGAATACAGCCTGCCAGGCCGCAAGTCATCCTTCGCCGCCAGTTATGTAGGTTTTGAGCCCGGCGAGGGCTGGGAAATTATGCAGCGGCTCAGGCCGCCCATCAGCGAGGTTCAGGCCATAGCCCAAAAAAAAGAATCACAGCCGGCCAAGCGGCTCTCCACAACCACTACCGGAACCAATATCCCCGCTCTCTCGTCATGGCCGCCCAAGAAAAAAGGTGTCTATCTCAGCTGGTACAGAGAGGTAAATCGCCCGTTAGATTTACGAGCACCCAAGAAAGAAATAAAGTCCGTCCAAAAACCGCAAGCGCCGATCGCCCAAAGACCGGCTCCTGTTCCTTCCAGCGGCCCGCCCCCAACCATACCGGAACTGCTGTTTATCATTCTGCTCCTGTCAGCGATTCTCATAATATTGGCTTATATAATTATACGGCTGCGGGACTTAGAGAAAAAAAGCCTGGCAGTCAAAGTGGATGGCAGGGAAATTAACCTTTATTCCAAGACCACGGAGCAACAGGAGATCCTGACAAATGACATTAAACTGCTCAAAAATAATCTTAATGCCCTGGACAATTTTTTAAAGGAGACGGTTATGGATAGAGAGGAATTTCAAGCCCGAATTGACGATCTGGAGACCAGACTAACTGACAGACAGGCTGAAATAGAGCAACTTATTACCGAGAAATCGGCCTTAAAGCTCAAGGGAATGTCCGGTTTATCAAAGCAGGTGGAAGAATTAGGGGAGATGCGCCATGAATTACGAATCGCCCAGGAGAGGCTTGACGAATCACACCAGGACTTAGAGCGCCTGCCAGCCCTTGAGGCGATGCTTGCTGACCAGCAGGAAAAATATCAACAATTAGCCTTTAAATATACCGTTTTAAAACAAGACGGGGCGGAAGACACTGCCAGCCTCCATGAAGAGTTAACGGCCCAGCGCGAAAAAGCAGATGAATTAAGCGAACAGCTGCAAACCAGCCTGACAGCGCAGAATGCTCTGCACAAAGAGCTCGACGAACAAAGAACGGGACACGAACATGAAGATGACCTCCATGCCAGAAACCAAAACCTGGAAGCCGAGTTAAACGACAGGCACAGGGAATGCCGCCACCTCCAGGAGAAGATAGAAGCTCTGCTTGACAGAGAGGAGGGGAGCAGCCGTGAGCAGGAAAGAAAAATCACCAGCCTGTCAAGCCAATTAGAAGATATGCGCCAGCAAAATAATCAGCTGAATGAACAAATTATAACCCTTACCGAATTAAAAGATGAGTTGCACATAGCCCAAAAGGGGCAACGTGACATCGCCGACATGCAGCAAGAATTGACCGATATGCAGGAAGAAATGGCCGCCCTGCGGGAAAATTTAATAACCAGCCAAGACGAGAAGCAAGGCCTGCGGCAGGAACTCACCACAATATCATCCCAAGCCAGAAGAGTCGAAGAGTTAGAGGAACTATTGCTGGCCCGCCAAGTTGAAGTTACCAACCAAAACAACAAGATAGAGGAAATCCGCGCCGAACATCAAAAGGAACTAACCGGCCTAAGTCGGCAACTAAAGGAATTACAGCAAAATTTAGAAGACGAACAGGCAAGACGCGCAGAGGACGAAGCCCGGCTCCGGGAGCTTGAAGAGGAAATGACGGCTCCGGTACCTGTTCAGCCAGCCCCGGATGAGGCCAAGGAGGTACTCAGGCCCGAGGCGGAAGCAGAACCGGTAGACCAGCCTGCCGCGGCCGTGAAGCCGCCGGCAGAGACAAAGGCACAGAGCAGTCCGCTCCTGCCCGATGATATACTAAATAAATGGTTAGGTGGTTAAGTTAGATCAACCAATTCTATCTGCCCCCAGGCCCCAATCTCCTCACCCCGGATAATGACCACTCCGCGGATGCCGCTAATCTCCCGTGCCACGTCTAAGGCGTGAGACAGAGGACAATCCCTGCCAACCTCATTGCCCAGGCGGGTAGCCGCGGCATCGGCCAGGATGGTGCTGGCGGCAAGAACGGTTACCGCGTCGGCCTCTCCAAAACTCAGGGAATGACCCACCGAGGCAGAAGAGGTACAGACACCCATGGGCATCGCCGCCGCCTTAACCTTAACCCCAACCTTATTACTCAGGGGCGAG
The DNA here is from genome assembly GCA_964608155.1 of uncultured Desulfobulbia bacterium. GTDB lineage: Bacteria > Desulfobacterota > Desulfobulbia > Desulfobulbales > VMSU01 > JAADIV01. Next base: position 4,238 of record CAZSOB010000066.1, on the reverse strand, counting down.
GGCCCGGCAAATATGGCAACCCGGCAATCCTCCCGGCGCTGTAAAAATATATCACCACCATTTTCAACCACCACCTCATCAATACCAGCCTCGGCCAATAGGCCGCTGCCGACATATTCCGCCACCGCCCCGGCCACCGCCGCCATGGGGCCGACCCCGGCAGTGGCAGAGGCCTTAAGCATCTCCTTAACAATAGGCGGAGCCAGCCGGTCAATATCCAGAGGCCGCAGGGAGGATTGAAAAGAAGGATTATGGTTGATATAATTTTCCAACTGATTACGATACTGACGAACTAAATCATAGGCAGAGCCATGGACATCAGCGGGAGCCGTAATGAACAAATCGGTCTCCCTCACCTTGACCTGAAAGGTAGAAAAACCGGCCGCGCTGCCGACAGCCCGTCGATAATCACGCTTTACATATGACATGGGGGCGGGTTTCGGGTGTCCCCGGCCACGTTTTTTGTATTTAGGGGGCATAAATTTGATCAATCATGAAATTAAAGGGCCTCCACTATCCGCCTCTGCCGCCCCAAAAGCAGCTCACGGGAGAGACTCAGACGCTGAAGACTTAGTTATCATCTTTACCAGGTTCCCGGAACCAGGCCAGGTGAAAACCAGGCTGATCCCGGCCCTGGGCGCTCAGGGGGCCGCTGACTGCCAGCGCCAAATGAGCGAACAGATAATTCGCCAGGTCAAGGAGTTACAACGTTATAAGGCCATAGGCCTGCAGATTCATTACCAGGGCGGCAAGGCCAAAATGATGGCCGCCTGGCTGGGAGATGAGTTGGATTATCATCCCCAAAGCACGGGTGATATCGGCCGCCGTATGGCCGCCGCCTTCCGGCGGGCATTTGCCGCCGGTAACAGACGGATAATTCTTGTCGGTTCCGACTGCCCGGCCCTCAGCGCCGCCATTTTACATACCGCCTTTAACAAACTGAAGCGGTTAGATCTCGTTCTCGGGCCTGCCATGGACGGCGGATATTACCTCATCGGCCTGAACCACCCCTGCCCGGCACTATTTACTGATCTAAACTGGAGTACCGGCAAGGTATTGGCCGAAACCTTGCAAAAGGCAGGGGAACAAGGTCTCTCTGTCAGCCAAGTGGACACCCTTTATGATATCGACCGCCCGGAAGACCTTAGACATTTCCATAATTATTCCCACCCTTAACGAAGCCGACAATATCGACCGTACCCTGCGGGCGGCAGCCGCTCCGGAGGTCAGGGAAATTATTGTAGTTGACGGCGGCAGTACCGACAACACACTCACCATTGCCAGGGCTCATGGCGCCATTATTCACCACTCACCAGCAGGGCGGGCCCGGCAGATGAATCACGGTGCAGAGGCCGCGCGAGGCACCATTTTACTTTTCCTGCACGCCGACACCCTGCTGCCGCCAGGTTTCCAGCATCATATAACGCAAATTATGCGGCAGCCCAATACGGCGGCCGGAGCCTTTCGCTTCGCCATCGACCGGCCGGGAATTGGCAGCCGCCTTGTGGAGGCCGGCACCAATCTAAGAACTCGTCTCCTGCACCTGCCCTATGGCGATCAAGCTATCTTTGTCAATGGTGATTTATTCAAGAAAATAGGCGGTTATCCCCCTCAGCCCATCCTGGAAGACGTTCTTCTCATCAGGGCCTTGAGGCAATATGGCAGAATAAGAACAACCCCGGCCGCCGCCATCACCTCGGGCCGGCGCTGGCAGCGTTTGGGACTGCTCGGAACCACCCTCATCAATCAGGCAATTATGCTGGGCTATCTATTTGGTCTGCCCCCCCAACTTCTTAAGGGCTGGTACAGGATTGGCAAGAAATGAGGAGATGGCCGGGGATTTGGGGATCAGGGACTTCTTCAAATCCTTGTCCTTGATAAAGGAGGTGACAAAACGGGCGCTGCGGGTAAGATACTTGGCGCTAAATGATTTTTGAATAATGGGATTACTGGTGGACAATATACCAGCCAGAGCCATATAAGCCAGGGTGGAGATAAAAACGGCCTTAACCAGACCAAATGTACCGCCCATGAACCGGTCAAACCAGCCCAGGAAGGAGACCTGCATCACCTTTTTCAGGCCCGCTCCGAGCAGCATAATGAGGACATAGGTAACCAAAAACAGCAACGTGTAAGTAATGACAAAACGAAGTTCCGGATTACTCACCCATTTACTCAGATACCCGGAAAAATGGTCATAATAGGCCCCGGCGGCGATATAACCCGTGGTCAGAGCCAGAACAAAGGCGATCTGCCGTACAAAGCCAATCCACACGCCGCGCACCAGGAACAAAACGGTGATAATAATAACACCAATATCAAGGGCTGTCATAGGGGTATAAGTAAAATTTTAATAACTATTCAGGTACAAGCGACAAGCTACCCTAAACTGTGAGCTGTAACTGTTCAGATGTGCCCGAGATGTGGTTGATAATGTCGTTCAGCTATACACATCCGTATGCTGGACGGCATTATCGGCCGCAGATTGGGTGCAGCTGAATAGTTACCAAATTTTAATCGTAAGTTTCCTGCGTTACACTATTGTCAATTAATTGAGCCCTGCTGTTTAAGTAATTATCAGGTGTACAAGAAAAACTATATTTTATGCAAAATAGCAAGAAATTTCCCCGCCAATTTGACCAGACAAGTCGCGATATCGCCATTCAAGCACTGTTTCCCAAGGCTATAATATTAGACCTGCCACTTTTTAAGGGGGCAAAAGTGGCGGCTTACCGCCTGAAAATCAGCCCGAAACAACGCAATCTCGCCCACTGTTATCTCAGCCCGGCAGAGTTCAGGGTTTTTCGGCGATTTACCTTTCCCCAGCGGGCCAATCAATGGCTGGCCGGCCGCCTGTGCGCCAAAGCCGCGGCCATGTCTCTTACTCCCGTTTCCGGTTCCAACCACACCGCCTGGCGGGAAATAGAGATAAACAGCCACATCAGCGGCCGCCCGTTTATAGCACTGAGAGGCACCAGCTCCATCCCCGATATATCCATCAGTCACAGCGGTATTCAGGCCGCGGCCATGGCGGTATGGCCATTTTTATGCGGCCTGGATCTTCAGGAAATAAGGGACACCAGCCGCATAAGAAGCCGTTTCGCGACTCCGGAGGAAGAAATTATTATATTGCATCAAGGAGCCGAATCAAACCAGCCCCCCAAGGCTATGTTTACCATGCTTTGGTCAATAAAGGAGGCAGTTCGTAAGGCCTTTCCTCTTCACCCCCTGCCCGGCTTTTTAGACCTAAGTCTACAGGCTTTGGCCACAATCCCCGGCGGTTTCAGCGGCCGTATAACCTGCCGGCGCTTAGGCATGCCTGGTATTCTGTCATTCTTCGCCTTTATTGAGCATAATTATACCGTTGCCCTCACCATAAATTGTGGCGCCCGACAACAAACCAAATAATTTTTCCAGCTAATCTGCTTTTTTGCCCCTTGTATATTTCATCCGCCTTGCTTATAATAACTATAATAAAGGAGGTGGCAAGATGAATATAAGTTCACTTAACAGCCTGAATCCGAGCCAACTGTACCAGAACACCCAGGACAGTCAAAATGCCCCCCAGGTTCAAAGGACACGGCAAAACAATTCCCCTCAATCCCAAAGCCGGGTAAAGATTTCGCCGCAAGCCAGAGAGTTACAACAGCAGGCAACAACCCAAAGACAGGAAGCCCTTAAGGTGGAGAAGCAGCCAGACCGTGAAACAACTGCCCAGGCCAAAGGTACTGCTGAACGAAACAACCAGATCCGTCAGGCAGAGACTGCGGCCGGTAATGCCAACGGCCATGCCATAAATCTTGTCGCGTAGAAGTGGATATCGCCCAGCACCTTGCCCAGACCCCTTTATTCGGGGGGCTTTCCAACGGCCTGATTTCCGAACTATCCTTGATTGTGAACGACCAAACCGTAGGACGCGGCGAGACGATCTTTGCCGAGGGTGATCCCGGCTTAGGTTTTTATGTAGTGGTAAGCGGTAAGATCAAAATTTTCAAATTATCGGCCGATGGCAAGGAGCAGATTCTCCACATCTTTGAGAATCGGGAGCCCTTTGCCGAAGCGGCCATTTTTGCCGGAGCCCCCTATCCGGCTTACGCCATGGCCATGACCAAGGCCAGGTTATTCTTCTTTTCCCGCAGGGCCTTCATGGATTTAATTCGTACCAAGCCGGATCTGGCCATGAATATGATGGCCGCTCTCTCCCGGCGTCTCAAAAAATTTACCTCCATGATTGAGGC
>CAZSOB010000065.1:0-7081 GCA_964608155.1 uncultured Desulfobulbia bacterium | reverse complement strand
CGAATGGACGAGGTAAGCGCAGACTCCGAGATGGGGTGCTGCTGAATAGTTACCAATTGTCTTATTGTTGTGCAGTAACCGCGTAGTATATTTTCTCGTTTAAAACAAAGGCGCAGTTCCAGATTCATTGTCTAATCTCGCCAACACCTCTTCCACCTTATTTAGCCCACTCTGCAATATTGTCAAGGCCTCATTGGCATTAACAAGTCCTTCACCCGCCAGAGCCTCGCCAACGCTGAAAGGGCCGTTCACCGTCCTCCTTAAGGCCAGCAAATGAGCCCCACACCCCAGGGCTTCACCAATATCAGCCGCCAGCGTACGAACATATACCCCTTTGCCACAGCGTACCCTGATACATATCTCAGGCCCGGTATTAGGCCCGGCATCAAGCCGGAGACGCTCAGGAACCTGATCAATAATCTCCAGCTCATGTATTATCACTAAGCGGGGCGGCTTATCAACCTTTATGCCCTTGCGCGCGTAATAATAGAGGGGTTTACCCTTATGCTTCAAGGCCGAATAGGCCGGCGGCATCTGCAGATATCGGCCAATAAACCGGGCCAGGCATTGCTCTAATGTCGACTGCTCAATTTCAGGCACCGGACGTTGGGAAACAACCTTGCCGGTGAAATCCTGGGTATCGGTACTTATCCCAAGACGCAAAAGAGCCAGATATTCCTTATCGCCGCTCATCAACTGCGATATGATCCTGGTAGCAGGTCTCCCGGCACAGACAATAAGCAGCCCGGAGGCAAAGGGATCAAGGGTACCGCTATGACCAACCTTTTTGATTCCCAGGGCCTTGCGAATATAATGGACAATCTTAAAGGAGGTCGGGCCGCAGGGTTTATCAATCAAAAAAACGCCAGACGGCTGCTCCTCAACGGGTGTAGCGGGCATAAAATTTCAATAACCCTCCACCAGGGACAATAACTCGTTAAAAACAAGATCACGAACCTCTTTTAAGGTCTCGCCACTTTTAAACTTACAACCAGCCGCATTACGATGGCCGCCGCCCTTAAACTTACGGGCCACCCCTGCTACGTCGCAATCACCCTTGGAGCGCATACTGACGCTGATACCGTCCTCAGTTTCTTTTATTAGAGCCACCGCCCGTACCGAGGCCAGGGAACGGGGATAATTGATAAAATTCTCTGTATCAGCCAGCTCAGCGCCGGTTATTTCAAACATTTTCTTGGTGGCACTGATAATGGCCAACCGTCCTATACTGTATAATTCGAGGGTGGAAAGCACAGCCTGTAATAACTGCAAACGACTTTCTGTGTAATTATCAAAGAGTTTACCGGCCACCTCTTCCGGTTTAACCCCCCTGTCAACCAACTCACCCGCTACCCGAAAGGTCTCAGCCGTGGTAGAGGCGTATTTGAATGATCCTGTATCCGAGACAATAGCGGTATAAAGGCAATAAGCCGCCTCATAAGATATTTTGGCTCCCAATTTTTTGGCAATTTCATATACCATCTCGCCCGTTGATGAACGACCAGACTCCACCCAACACAAATCACCAAATTTTTTATGGCCGGCATGATGGTCTATGACCATAAAAGGCTTAATCTTCAACAGCTTATCGGCCTCACGGCCCAGACGAAAACGATCGCCGCAATCAAGGGCCAGGGCGCAGTCTATTTGGCTGGCATGGGGCGGAATATTAAATAATTCTGTACAGCGGGGCAAAAATTTATAGAGGTATGAAATTTGCTCCTCGCTGTAAAGAATTACCTGTTTCCCCATGTCTTTCAAAATATGGCCCAATCCAAGCTGCGAACCAAGAGCATCACCATCGGGAAAGGTATGGGTAGCCAGCAGAATGGAACGGGACTCCTCTATAACCCTGACAATCTCATTCATCTTCCTGGTGGTCATTGGCGATCTCCCTGAAAACCTGATCCATCTCGGCCTGGTACATAGCAGCGAGATCATGTTTAAAAACCAGCTTGGGCATATAACGCAGACTTATGCGCTGAGCCAGTGTGCTACGCATAAAGCCACGGGCACTTGTCAAGCCGGACAAGGTGTCCTTAACCTCGTTTTCCTGACAGTTAAAATAAATCACCGCGGCCCGCAGATCAGGGGTGACCTCAACTCGGCTCAGGGTCACTGCCCGTAGACGAGGATCCCGTGTCTCGCGCAACAGAAGCATGGAAAGTTCATTACGAATAACCTCCGCCACCCGTCCCGGCCGCCGATTAACCCTCTGCCCCAAGTCAGTAATGGCATAACTGCTTACTTTTTTGCCCGTTTTACCCATTATAAATATATTGTTTAGAGGTAACTATTCAGCAGTACCCCATCTTTGCCCATTTTTGCCTTCTCGCATACTAAAGTATGCCTCAAAGTCAAAAATGAACAGGAAAGCGCAGACTCCGGATGTGCCCGAAATGTGGTTGATAATGCTGTTCAGCAGATAGCGATTCGATACATACGTATGCTGGGCGGCATTATCAACCGCAGGTAAGCGAGAGCCTGTGAGACTCCGGATTGGGTGCAGCTGAACAGTTACGTTTAGAGAATGGCTTCTACTTCATCCATGACAAAAGCTTCCATGGTATCGCCCACTTTGATATCATTATAATTTTCGATTCCGACCCCACATTCATAACCATTTGAAACCTCCTTGGCGTCATCTTTAAAACGCCTGAGAGAAGAGATATTTCCAGTGTAGACCACCACTCCCTCACGCAGTAGACGAACCTTGGCATTACGGGTAATTTTACCATCAGTGACATAAGCTCCGGCAATAACCCCGATTTTAGGGACACCGAAGGTCTGACGAACCTCAAGCGTACCGATAACCCTCTCCTCAAAGGTGGGGTCTAACATTCCGGTCAGGGCCTTAGTGATATCATCCACCGCATGATAAATGACATCGTAAAAACGAATGTCAATATTTTCTTTCTTGGCCATTTCCTGCACCTTGGCACCGGGCCGCACATTGAAACCCAGGATAATGGCATCTGAGGCCGAAGCCAGCAGGACATCCGACTCGGTAATTGTACCGGTGCCTTCATGAATTACACTTAGCTTAATCTCCTTGGTACTCAATTTTTTCAAGGTCTTGGCAAAGGCCTCGAGAGTACCCTGGACATCGGCCCGCAATAGAACACATAGCTCCTTCATTGCGCCTTCCTGAAGTTTTTCAAAGAGGTTATCAAGGGATATCTTGCTGCCCTGAGCCAGATATTTTTCCCTGCTCTTGGTCTGGCGCTGACTGCTTATGTTTTTGGCGGTCTTTTCATCCGGCATGACGATAAACTCATCACCGGCACTGGGCACACCACTCAGGCCATGTACCTCAACCGGCATGGAGGGGCTGCTCTCGGACACTGTCTCGCCCTTATCATTAAACATGGAACGAACTTTGCCATAAAAATGCCCCACCACAAACGCATCTCCATCCCGCAAGGTTCCCTGCTGAATGAGAATGGTGGCCACAGCACCCAGACCCTTGTGGAGCTTGGCCTCGACAACCCGCCCTCGAGCCCGGCGTTTAGGATCGGCCTTCAGTTCCAAAATCTCGGACTGGAGCAAAATCTGCTCTAAAAGCTCATCTATGCCAATATTTTGTTTAGCCGAAACTTCACAGAAAATAGTACTTCCGCCCCAGTCTTCCGGAACCAAATCATATTCCGCCAGTTCCCTTTTGACCCGCATGGGGTCGGCATCTTCCTTGTCAATTTTATTGATGGCCACGACGATAGGCACTTCAGCGGCCTTGGCGTGATTAATGGCCTCCTTGGTTTGATCCATCACCCCGTCGTCGGCAGCCACTACCAGGACAACAATATCGGTAACCTGTGCCCCCCTGGAACGCATCTCGGTGAAAGCGGCATGACCAGGTGTATCTAAAAAGACCACCTCGCCCTGAGCAGAACGAACATAATGGGCACCAATATGCTGGGTTATACCGCCCGCCTCACCAGCCGCGACATCTGAATTACGGATGGCATCCAGAATAGAGGTCTTACCATGATCGACATGCCCCATAACTGTAACTACCGGCGGCCGAGGCAGCATCTCACCACCGGCTTCGTTATCCTCAAGGTTGAGAATATTAAGCTCTTCGGTCATGGCCTGTTCCACTTCATACCCAAATTCAGCCCCCACCAATACCGCGGTATCAAGATCAATAATCTGATTAACCGTGGCCATAACCCCCATTCCCATCAATTTAACAATCAACTCATTGGCTTTGATTCCCATACGATGAGCAAGATCACCAATAGAAATTGTATCATAAATCTGGATACGCCGTTTAATGGCCTTGGCCTCACCAGCCTCACTGCCGCCGCCTCTGGCCAACTTTTTGCCGCCCCGACGCTGACGGTCGAGCTTCAACGCCGATGACAGCCGACCACCGGCCATGGCAACATCTTCCATGTCCACGACACCGTAGCCTTGTTTACGGCCCCGTTTGGCCTTGGCGCCCGGTTCATGATGAAATTTCACAAACCTTTTACCTCGTTTTCCCTTCCCGGGGGCCGAATTATGGTCATTGCTGGGGCCGACATTAAAGGGACGCGCGCTTCCAGAGGTATTTTTAGAGGCTGGACGGGCCGTCGTCTTATTGCCCTTGGGCTTGTTTTTCTTAGGCCGCGGTCGTTCTTCCTCAACCGGCAGTTTGATTGCTGCCCGTTTAATAACCCTGGCCAACCCCTTACGGCTGGCCGGTACCGGTTCTTTTTTTTCTTTATGCTCTACCGGGGTAACGGCAGCTGGTTTTGCAGCCCCAACTGTTTCAGCCTCCTCGGCTTTAAGTTCTTCCAACTGAACAGCCTCATCCGGTTCAGATGATTCAGGGGCCGATACAGCAGAACTCGGTGTAATATCGGTTTTTTCCTCCGCTGCCACAGATACCGTGGAGGCCTCGGGCTCGTCAGAGGCTGTGACAACAGGAGCCGCACTAAGGCTGGAATCCGCAGCCAGTGGCTCCGTTTCGTCGCTTTGTTTAGCAGGTAATTCAGCCACGGCTTCCTGTTGCGAGACGGATTTAACGGCTTCAACTGCGGCCTTGGTTGTCTCAGCCCCTGGTTCAGCCGTGGAATGCGGCGGTTTAGGAAGATCAATTTCATCCAGCACAGGGGGGGTAATCGCCTTAGTCCGCCGACGAATAATAGTCTTATGCCCCTTGGTTTGAATCCTCTTCTCCTGCACCTCAGTATGAGTCGCCGACAGCCGTTTTCTGATTTCTGCGGCAGTGGCTTCATCAAGGCTGGAACTATGAGTAGTTACATCATACCCAAAATCCTTGAGCTTGACCGCCAACAACTTGCTGTCCATCCCAACTTCTCTAGCCAACTCATAAACTCTGACCTTCATTACACTTAAACTCCCACCTATATATTGTAAACCCGACCCGGTAAATTACCTTATTCAAAAGCCCCATCTATTATCAAGGGCCTGGGGGCCGCAGCAATCTCCGGGCATCTTAACGCCCTGGCCAATTTTTTATGACTTAAACCTAAACACCGCACACATGATAATGCTCGACACACATATATGCCACGGCCATTTGCTCTTTGCTCTTTATCCTCACACAACCGTCCTTCCTGCCAAATCAGACGAGCCAGATCAAACTTGGCTGCCCGTTTGCCGCAAACCACACACATCCTCCTGGGCACATGCTTGAAATTCATGGCAAAATCAATAAACTTCCCGATTAGAGAAGGCTATTTTTTTCCTCTGGAACAGCCGTCTCTTGCACGGCGGCCGCCTCCGCGGCTTCAACCTCTGCTTTTACCGCTTCAGCAGTTTCAACATTGGAGTTCTCAGCCTCAGCAGTGTCCGCCTCAGATTTTTCGACCTCAGCGGCATCCTCAGTGTCTGGAGTATCGGGCGCCGGGCCAACATCGTCAGACGCTGCCTGCCCAGCGGCAAGAGAGGCCGTGGCAGCATCCTTCAGGAGTTCTGCTTCCGGCACGGCAATTTCAAGCAGGGCCGCAATCTCACCAGTCTCAGCCGCGCTTAATTCAGCGGCGGAATTAATCCCATTCTCATAAAGGAGATCAACCTGCTGCTTATCAATACCCGCAATGGCCGTTAGCGACTGGTAATCATCCTCCATGAGCTGAGAATATTTTTCTTCACTCTTAACGTCAATTCGCCAGCCAAGAAGTTCCGAGGCCAAACGAACGTTCTGGCCACCACGGCCGATGGCCAGGGAAAGCTGGTCATTGACCACAACCACCATCAGGGTCTTACGCTCCTCGTCAACCACTACCATCGAGACCTCGGCCGGGGCCAGGGCATTGGAGACATATTTGGCCGGATCAGGACTCCAGGGCACAATATCAATCCGTTCACCCTGTAATTCCTGCACTACATTCTGAACCCGGGAGCCTTTCATTCCTACACAGGCCCCTACTGGATCAACATCTGAAGCACTGGAGACCACCGCAATCTTGGCACGATTCCCCGGTTCTCTTGCCACCGCGATAATCGAAACAGTACCCTCAGCCATCTCCGGAACCTCAATGGTAAAGAGCTTAACAATAAAATCTTTATTGGTGCGGCTCAAAATCAATTGCGCATCACGAGCCGTCTGTTTTACATCTAACAATATCGCCCTGATTCGATCACCCTGCCGGTATGAGCGACGCGGCATTTGCTCACTACGGGGTAGAACAGCGTCTGTGCGGCCGAGATTGACAATAATATTGCCACGTTCAAATCGTTGCACAATGCCATTAACAATATCGCCTTTGCGGTCTTTGAACATCTCGTAGACCACCTCCCGCTCGGCATCCTTCATCTTTTGAATAATAACCTGTTTAGCGGATTGAGCGGCGATTCGCCCCAGCTCGGACACGTTGGTCATCTGACTGCCGATCTCATCGGCCAGCTCCGCTTCAGGATCAAGCTCTTGGGCCTCGGTTAAAGAGATCTCAGTCTGCTCATCTTCAACTTGATTAACGACCGTGCGAAACTGAAATAGTTCTATTTCCCCCGACTCATCATTAAATTGGGCCTCCATTTCACGCCGCATTCCAAATTTCTTTTTGGCGGCAGACATAACCGCCTCTTCTAAGCCTTCTATCAGCATTTGTCGATCAATGCCTTTATC
>CAZSOB010000064.1:0-7137 GCA_964608155.1 uncultured Desulfobulbia bacterium | reverse complement strand
GCAGCTCCATGGTTTTGGAGGTGACCTGACGGCGCAGGGTATGATTAAAGAACATGCCGGTTATTCCAAGGCCCAGAATAATGGCCAGCACCACAAAAGCGGTTCGCCAGGAGATGCCCTCCTGAATATGGATTCGTACCCAGCGTTGGCTGATGATTGTCGCCTGCCGGCGATTGATGGAAGCAAGCCCCTTATTAATGATGCCGGCCAGAATTGGCCAGTCACGGCGGACAGCAAAATACAATTTCCCTTGATTTACCGGGGCTGCGACCTTGAGATTAGTGAGATGCAGATGGTTAATCCAATAGGCGGCCGAGGCCACATTGCCCACTAAGGCCTGGGTCTGGCCGCTGGAAAGGCTGATTAAGGCCTGTTTCAGAGTGGCATAAGGAATGGCGACTATGGAGGTATGCTCCTGGAGATAGGCGGAGTGGGAGGATTCGGCCTGCACCGCCACCCGCCAGGAATATATATCATCAATGGAGGAGATGAAAGGGGTGTGCGAACGGGTAATAATGACTCGGTTAAAATTTAGATAAGGCCGGGAATAAACTAAGAAACGCTGCCTTTCCGCGCTCTTGCCCACGCAGGCCAGGACATCAATGCCGCCATTTTGGGCCGCGGCCATTACCTCGGGCCAGCTTAAATTAGGCACCACCCGCAACCGCAGACCCAGGCGTTTGCGGAGCAATTTGACATAATCGGCGGCAATTCCCTCATAATGACCCGTTTTGTCGAGGAATTCAAAGGGGGCAAATTCAGGATCAACACCGAGACGAATATTGGGATGGGCCTTGATCCAGGCCTGTTCCTTCGGGCTTAGAGTAATTGGATGAGACCTAACCGGGAAATTGTTGGGAACGGATCTGGCGGCTGCCAAAAAAGCAGGGCCAAAAAGCACGAGAACAAACAAAGAGATCAACATCAACGCTGCTGATTTCTTCCTTGTCCCGTCAGAGATTCCCACCCCCCCCCTTTGCATATGTCCTCCTGCCAAATTTGGTGGCAGAGACCTGATATTTTCCTGCCCTTCCTGATGAGTGAACCGCTTTCGCCAGCTTTTGTCAAGGCAAAAAAACGGTTCATCAAAGAGGCCGGCAGGATTGGGGGTTAGTTATCCGTTTCCTCAAGCTGGGGGTAGGAGCCCAGCCATTCAAAACTGGCGCAGGTCTCCCGCAGGCGCAGTACGGCCTTATCTATCACCGGATCATCAATGTGGCCCAGCAGGTCAATGAAAAACATATACTTTCCGGCTTCACCCTTAACCGGTCGTGATTCTATCCTGGTGAGGCTGATTCCGTGTTCGGCCAAAATTTGCAGGACATTGTTTAAGGCCCCCGGCCGGTCAATAACGCTTAAGAGGAGTGAGGTCTTATCCTTGCCGCTCCTGGTCAGGGAGCGCTGGCCGATGAGTAGAAAACGGGTGGTGTTACCCCGATAATCTTCCACACCCTGGGCTACAACCTGCAGCTCGTAGGTCTTGATGGCCAGGGAGCTGGCAATGGCACCTAAGGAATGATCTTTCTGGGCCATCTGGGCCGCTACCCCGGTGCTGAACACTGTTTGGGTAGGGCTGTTGGGCAGATTTTTGCGCAGCCATTGGCGGCATTGTGCCAGGGGCTGGGAATGGGAAACCACCATCTTTATATCCTCTATGGCTCCGCTGAAGTTGACTAAGTTATGCTTGATTGCCAGATTAACCTCACCGCAGATCTTCACCCGATATTTTATAAAGGAATCCAGGGTAGAGGTAACTGAGCCTTCAATGGAGTTTTCCACCGGCACAATACCGTAGGTAATGCGGCCGTGTTCCACGTCATGGAAGATATCTTCAATGGTTTCCTGGGGGATGAAACGAGCCGACTGGCCGAAATATTTGACCCCGGCCAGGTGGGAGAAGGTAGCCTCCGGCCCGAGATAGCCCACCGTCACGGTCTTCTGCGATAAGCGGCAGGTGGTGATAATCTCCCGGAAGATACTGATAAGCGGCGGTTCCGGGAAATCGTTATTATTCATGGCTTTGAGCCGTTCAAATATCTGTCTCTCTCGCAGCGGATCCCATTTGGCCCGTTTATTTTGATTTTTCAGGCGGCCAATATCCTTGGCGCAGAGCAGGCGCTCCTTCAAGAGAAGTAATATCTGATTATCAATGGAGTCGATGCGCTCCCTGATAGTAGAAATTGTTTTATTGGCAGCGCCGTTTTCAATGCTGCTCTCCTGTTTTTCTGTCATAATGTTTGCCAAATCTAAGTACGGGTTAGGGGTTTTCTCTCGGCTAACAAATTGCTGTCAGTCATCATAACTATTCAGCCACAGATGGGGTGCGGCTGAATAGTTACCAAAAAATATTTATTATCTTGACGAGAGGCTCAAATATCGTAAATATGCAGATTAAAGTAAATTACGCCACTTGAAAAGTGAAAACAAGCAGCAAAAACGTTTTCGGGGCCGTTTTACCGATTTTTATTCTATTGTTGTTCCGAGCCTCGTAACTATTTAGCCAAACAACCGGGCGAACTCGTCCTCTATTTTAAAAGTAACAAATTCAATGCGTTGCGCATTTTGTTACTTAGAAGTGTGATGTATAGAAGTAACAATAACCACCAAGCCTCAAGTTAAAGGTGATCGTCGATGAAAGTAAAAAGCTGGATCCGAAAAAATCCCATCGTTATTACCCGTGACACCCTCCTTCAGGAGGCGGCACGGCTCATGAAGGAATATGACATAAGGCACCTGCCAGTGGTGGATGACATGCAATTGGTGGGCTTCATCACCGAAAGTGACCTGCGGCAGTTTTCCTTCCCCTCCATGGTTGAAGATATCCCCGTCCATCAGGTAATGGTCACCAACCCCCTGACCATTGATGCCAATGCCTCTGTTGAGGAGGCGGCAAGGATCATCCATGATAACAAGATAGGCGGGCTGCCGGTATTAGATAACGGTAGACTGGCCGGGGTTATCACCGCCTCCGATCTCCTGGCTGCCTTCATTCAGGTGCTGGGGCTGTTAAAGGCCACTACCCGTCTTGATCTTCAGATAAATGATAACGGCGATATTGACACCGTGTCTCATATTATTATTGAACATGGCGGCGAAATCTTGAATATGGCCACCGACAGCAACGCCGTGAGGAGTCATAAGGTTTATTCCTTCAGGTTGGAACAATGTGAGACAGACGATATGGTCAAGGCTCTGGAAGCGGCGGGACACAAGGTGTTGTCGGTCATGGAATAAATATTTTGTAAGTGCTCCATGAACCCCCTGCTGTACGCGCCGCCCGGAGTGTTGGCTCCCGGATGTCATTATTGATGAAATATCCCCCTGCTGTACGCGCGCGCCCGGAGTGTAGTTGTTGATCGTTTACAATATTTTTAGAGAGAATAATGAATAAACACAAGATAAACAAGACCTATGCCGAGATAAACGCCCGGATCAAGGCCGGTGAGGCCGTGGTGGTCACCGCCGAGGAGATGACTAAGATTGTGCGGCGCGAGGGCCGGGTCAAGGCGGCTGCCAAGGTTGATGTGGTCACCACCGGCACCTTCTCGCCCATGTGCTCATCCGGCATGTTTTTCAACTTCGGGCAGACTACGCCCACCATTAAGGCCGCCGAGGTCTGGCTTAACAATGTTTCTTCCTACGCTGGACTGGCGGCGGTTGATGCCTATATCGGTGCCACCGAGCCCTGCGCCGATGACCCCTTGAATAAGGTCTATCCCGGCAGTTTTCGCTATGGCGGCGGCCATGTTATTGAAGATCTGCTTAATGGTAAAAAGGTTTTTCTGAAGGCCACCGCCTATGGTACAGACTGTTATCCCAATCATCTGATGGAGAAGGAAATAACCCTGGAGGATCTAAGCTCCGCCCTGCTCTGTAATCCCCGCAATTGTTATCAGAACTATAATTGTGCCATTAATCTCTCCGACAAGACCATTCATACCTATATGGGAACCATCAAATCTCAGGGGCGGAGTGCCAATTACTGCAGTGCCGGGGAATTAAGCCCCCTGTTGAATGATCCGCTCTACAAGACTATTGGTCTGGGGACAAGGATATTTCTCGGCGGTGGTGTTGGCTATGTAACCTGGCAGGGTACGCAGCATAATCCAAGGGCGCCGCGGGCGAAAAACGGCACCCCCCTGACCCCGGCCGGTACTCTCATGGTTCAGGGTGATTTAAAGCAGATGGAGCCCGGTTGGCTTAAGGGGGTGAGCATTCAAGGCTATGGTTGTTCAATGGCCGTGGGCCTGGGGATTCCAATTCCCATCCTCAATGAGGAGATGGCAGGTTATACCGGGGTATCAGATGCTGAACTCTTTACGCAGGTAATTGATTACGCCTATGACTATTCCAACCGTATAAGCCGTAATTACGGTGAGGTCAGTTATGCCGAGCTTAAAAGCGGCAATATTGAGGTCAACGGCCGTCAGGTGCCCACCGCGCCGCTCTCCAGCGTGGTTAAGGCCAGAGAGATTGCCGAAATCTTAAAGGAATGGATTATGAAGGGCGAATTTTTTCTCCAGGAGCCGGTTCAATTGCTGCCTGACGGTCGAGAATAGGTGACAACAGGGAAGTACAATGCCCTTAAGGAGCTTCTATGTTCCCTAAGGCGGGTGGCGGTGGCCTTCTCCGGCGGGGTTGACAGCTCTTTTTTGCTGTGGGCCGCCCATGAGGCCTTAGGCTCGGAGAATGTTACCGCCATCTTTGCCGATTCCATTGTCCAGCCGCCGGAAGAGGGTCGGTTGGCGGTGGAGACGGCGAAATTCATTGGGGCCAGGCTCAATATTATTGAATTCGACATCCTGTCCCTCGCCGAATTCACGGCCAATGGCGCGGAGCGCTGCTATTTCTGTAAACGCCATATATTTTCTTCTTTTTTAGAGAGCCTCGAGCCGCATACGGTACTCATTGATGGCACCAATCTTGATGACAGCCGCCAAATCAGGCCCGGTGCGCGGGCCTGCCGGGAATTGGGGGTGAGAAGCCCCCTCTTAGAGGCCAAAATAACCAAGGATGAGATTCGCCTCATGAGCCGTGAGCGGGGGCTAACGACCTGGAACCGGCCCTCTGTCTCCTGTCTGGCCACCCGAATCGCCTCCGGCCAGCCCATCATCGCCGAGGATCTAACCATAGTCGCTAAAGCCGAGTACTTCCTTCACAAAATGGGGCTTATGGGCTGCCGTCTGCGTCTGCGGGGCGGTACCGCTACTCTTGAACTTGCCGCAGGTGATATTGCCCGTCTGATGAAAGATAATCGCTGGCGGCGGGCAGCAGACTTCTGTTATTCCCTGGGGTTTAAAAAAGTTTTGCTTGACCTTTGCGAGAGAGAAGGTATTTTGTCTTAAATTTTACGGTATTAAATTGGGGTCGGGATGTGGCTCAGCCTGGTAGAGCACTTGCTTCGGGAGTAAGGGGTCGGAGGTTCAAATCCTCTCATCCCGACCAATTTTTGTTTTCTCGTATTTAGCGCACTATTGAGTTTGGGGTAATTTACAGCCCTTGCTATGTTTAAAATAAAAATGGCGGGGTCTTGCTGAATAGTTCCCCTAAGGCCTTCAATAAAGCTGAAGGCCTTTTTTGTTTCTCATGCATCCTCTGGAAAAAAAGGTTCTCAACAACTGCCTTGCCCACCATCTCCTCCAGCCCGGCGACTCTCTGCTTATTGGGGTGTCCGGCGGGCCGGATTCCATGGCTCTGCTCTATATCATGGCCGCCCTGGCCCCCCGCCTTGGCATCACCCTCACCGCTGCTTACGCTGATCATGGCCTGCGTCCGGCCGAGACCCCGGCGGAGGAACGTCTGACAAGAGAGCACGCCGCCAAATTGGCAATTAATTACCGCACCACGCGGCTGCCGGTGCGTGAGAGGGCGGCAAAACAAAAAATATCCATTGAGCATGCGGCTCGTGATCTGCGTTATGCCTTTTTCAAAGAGATCATGACGGAGATCAAGGCTGTCCGCCTCGCCGTGGCCCATCATGCCGACGATCAGGCGGAAGAGATACTTCTTCGTCTGCTGAGAGGCAGCGGCAGGCAGGGGCTGGCCGGTATGCGGATGCGGCGCGATGAGGTTATCAGGCCGCTGCTGACCGTCACCCGTAAGGACATTCTTTCCTATCTGCAAGACCGCCATATCGAAAGCCTCACCGATTCCTCCAACAACAGCCGCCAATACCTGAGAAACCGGGTACGTTTAGACCTCATGCCCCGCCTCATAAGGGAATTTAACCCCGCCTTAAAGGAAGTATTATGCCGCACCGCCGCCATATTACAGGCCGAGGATGAGCTGCTGGTCGAGATGACGGAAAAGGCCTGGCGGCAGACAATCCAGGCAGAAGACCGCCGTTTGGTTATCAGGCTTGAGGCCTTTGCGGCCCAGCACCTCGCTATCAAGAGAAGATTGCTGGAAAAGGCCTTCTGGCATTTAAATCGCAGGCCGGGCCAGAGGCAGATAGAATCTATAATCCGCCTAACCGCGACTCATCCCCATGTTATACATCTCGGCCGCGGTCTGCGGGCCTGGCGGGAGAATGGCAGACTGATTATGGCCTGTCCCAAGGGTGACTCTAACAGTCGTGAGGACTTGATTGACATAGACGGCCCTAATTTTGAGTATGCCATTCCCGGCCCTGGAACCTATCCACTCCTAGCTCTAAATCGTCTGCTCGTCGTTGAAGTTACCGCCCCGCCAGGCCCCGCTGACCTGCGTCAGGAGGGAGCCGTTTTTCTCAACTATGCCCTTGTCACCTTCCCCATCATCATCAGAAGCTATCGTCCTGGAGATCGTTTCAGCCCTCTAAACGGGCCGGGCAGCAAAAAGGTAGGTGACTTTATGACCGATCATAAAATTCCCCGCTCCCAACGCCGACAAATCCCCTTGCTGATTAACAACGGTAAGGTTGCCGCCCTCCTGAACCTGGCAATAGATAACGACTATCAAATTACCCCTGATACCAGGAAGTCATTAAAGTTGAGCTTAGTGGAACAGTGCCGCTCATAGCCGGCAATTTGCCAATAAAGAGCTTTACGAACGGCATTATTCGTGATAATATCATCAATTCTTCATCTTACCAACAAGGGCGGGTAGCTCAGCTGGATAGAGTGTCGGCCTCCGAAGCCGAAGGTCGCGGGTTCGAAT
>CAZSOB010000063.1:0-7186 GCA_964608155.1 uncultured Desulfobulbia bacterium | reverse complement strand
TACAAGAGTGAGACCCTGGAATTTACCTTTTCTCATACCGACGGCTATGGTGAGAATTATTTTTCCTTTGTTAACGGCACCTATACCAATGAGGGCGGCACTCATCTCTCCGCCTTCAGAGAAGGAATCCTTAAAGGGGTGAACGAGTTTTCCAAAAAGAAATTCGCCGGTGAGGATGTCCGGGACGGAATTGTAGGGGCGGTGGCCGTAAAGGTCAAAGAACCAATCTTTGAATCTCAGACCAAAAACAAACTGGGTAATACAGAGATTCGAACCGCCATTGTCTCAGAGGTTAAGGAACAGGTCAGCGAGTTTCTTTACAAAAATGAAGAAACGGCGGAGATCGTCATCGGCAAGGTGCAGCAGAATGCCAAATTACGCAAGGATCTCCAGAGCGTCCGCAAAGAGGCCAAGGCCAAGGCCCGTAAAGCGGCAATCAAGGTGCCGCAGCTCAAGGACTGTAAATATCACCCGACCAAAGGAAAGCCCTCTAAAACAGGCCGGGAAAACATGATATTCATTACTGAAGGCCAGTCGGCTTCGGGCTCCATTGTAACCGCCCGTGATCCCATGACTCAGGCGGTGTTTTCTCTGAAAGGCAAACCCATGAACGTCTATGGCCAGTCCATGACCCTGCTTTATAAAAATGATGAGATGTACAACCTCATGCGCGGCCTGAATATTGAAGATTCCATCGGCGGTCTGCGTTACGACAAGATCATCCTGGCCACTGATGCTGATGTGGACGGCCTGCATATCAGGAATTTACTGCTTACCTTCTTTCTGCATTATTTTGAAAATTTGGTCAAACGGGGCCATATATATATTCTCGACACCCCCATTTTTAGAGTTCGCAACACCAAGGAGACTATTTACTGCTATTCCGGAGATGAGCAGAAACAGGCAAGCCGGAAACTCGCTGGCCGCGGCAAGGTCAAAAAGCAGGTTGAGATTACCCGTTTCAAGGGTCTGGGTGAGATATCCCCCAGGGAATTTAAACAGTTCATCGACTCTGATATGCGCCTGCGCCAGGTGGGGATTGATGCCCTGAATGAGGTGCCAAATATCCTTTCTTTTTATATGGGTAAGAACACCCCGAAACGTAAGGCATATATTATGAAGCGCCTGGTCTGAATATAAGGTGCGGCAGATAAGAATCGCATTAACCTTGACTTACGGTAATTATTAAGCTTGATGTATAGAAGTAACAATAACCACAGAATTGTAGCTGAATAGTTACGACTTACGATTATGGATACTGAAATTAACCCTGAAATCGACGAAATAATGGAACCAGGCGGCGCGCTGCATCGTCTCTTTGATGAAAATTTCCTCGAATACACCTCCTATGTTATTAAGGAACGGGCCATCCCCCATCTTGGCGACGGCCTGAAGCCGGTGCAGCGCCGCATTATGCAGACCCTGAAGAATATGGACGACGGCCGCTTTAATAAGGTGGCCAACGTGGTGGGAGAAACCATGAAACTTCATCCCCATGGCGACGCCTCCATATTCGCGGCCTTGGTCAACCTGGCCAATAAGGGCTATCTCATCGACCGGCAGGGTAATTTTGGCAATATTTTCACCGGGGATAACGCCTCAGCGCCGAGGTATATTGAATGCCGGCTTTCGCCCCTCGCAAGGGAGGTAATATTCGATAAGGATCTTACTGAATTTGTTGATTCCTATGACGGCCGGATGCAGGAGCCGGTAGTCCTGCCAGCCAAAATTCCTCTCCTCCTGATGCAGGGCGCTGACGGTATTGCCGTGGGTATGGCCACCAAGATTATGCCCCATAATTTTGCCGAACTTTTAGAGGCCCAGAAGCATATCCTGCGTGGAGAGCCCTTTACCATCTACCCGGATTTTTTTAAGGGCGGAATGCTGGACGTCAGCAATTACAATAAGGGTAATGGCCGCTTAAAATGCCGAGCCCGTATTGAAGAAGTCAACGACAAGACCATCGTTATCCGCGAAATACCTTATCCCACCACCACCTCATCTCTGGTAGAGAGTATTGAAAAAGCCGTGCGAACCGGAAAATTAAAGATCGTTTCCATCAACGATTATACCGCCGAAGAGGTGGAGATTGAGATAAATCTTCCCCGAGGTATCTACGCCAAAGATACCATCAGCGCCCTTTACGCCTTTACCGACTGCGAGGTACCTATAAGCCCAAATCTTACGGTAATTCAGGACGATAGACCGGTAACGTTAAATGTTAATGAAATTTTACGTTATAATACAAACAAGCTGCTGGCCGATCTTGAGCAGGATTTAAGAATTGAGCTTGATCGTCTGCGTGAAAGACTGCACGCCCATATTCTGGAACAGATTTTCATTGAGGAACGTCTCTACAAGAGGATTGAAGACTGTAAGACCTTTGAACTGGTAATCAGCACGGTTAATGAATCCCTGATCCCCTTTGCCGACCAGCTGTTTAGAGAAATAACCCGAGATGACATAATTCGCCTCCTGGAGATTAAAATCAAACGCATATCCCGCTACGATATTGAGCAAAAACGGCGGGAAATTGAGGAGGTCAAGGCTAAGGCCGTCAAGGTTGAAAAGCATCTGTCTAATATGGTAAAATATACTATTGCCTTTATTAACGGCCTGCTCAAGAAGTATGGCAGCAAATATCCGCGCTGTACTGAACTTACAACTTTTCACGAAGTTGAGGCCCGGCAGGTTGCTATTTCCAACCTTACCTGCGGCTATGACCGCCAGAGCGGTTTTCTCGGTTATCAGGTCAAGGCCGCCCCGGAAGACTCCTTTGTCTGCTCCGAATATGATCGTATTCTCCTGATCATTAAAGATGGCAGCTACAAGATTATTAATGGTGGCAACAAGATTTTTGTGGGTTCAAACCTGATGTTCTGGGGCAAGGTTGACGATGATCTGCTCTTTAATATAATTTATCGCAGCGGGACTGAACGCCTGTCCTATGTCAAGCGCTTCAAAATGCCCAAGTTCATTCTGGAAAAGGAATACCGTCTGTTTCCAGCCCACAAGGACTCCAGGATTCAATATCTTTCCCTTGGCCAGGATGCCAGGGTAAAGGCCTATTTTGTGCCCGGTAAACGGGCCAAGATTAATTCTCTGGAGATAATTTTTAATAATTATCTTACCAAGGGGGTGGCGGCTAAAGGCCGAAAAATCGGCAGCCGTACCCTGCGCCGCCTTGTGTCTCTTGCGGATAAACCAGTGGCGGTGGAAGAGGGGCCAAATGATCTGTTGCCTGGTATTACCGATGGCCCCATAGTGAAAAAGGAGTAAGACTGATGCCTGAAGCCGCAGAGCAAACATCACCCTCCATAGTTCAAGGTCTGTTTACTGCCCTGGTGGCGGCAGGAATGTTCGCGCTCCTCTTCTGGGGCCTGCCCCGCTTTGTCCATCTGCCCATTAAACCAGAGCAGGCAGGACTCTGCGCTACTCTGCAATGTAAAGAGATAGCAGTTAAATCAGCGGCGCAACTGTTGGGTACTCTCCATCGTTATGGCCTTTTACCTTTAGAACAGGGGCCGGTCGCGGCCATACTTTTTAACGGCTATCCGGCTGATTTACGGGCAACGGTGAAATTTAAAGAAAGGAAGCGTGTGTTTATTAATACCCTCTTGCCGTCCGCTCTGGTAATCCGTGAAGAAATCAAGCAGGATGGCAGGGTGTTAAACAAGCTGACAGCAGCCCTCGGCGGGAATATCAATATAGACCTTTCCCATGAATACCAATCCTGGCAGCATAAAGTATCCCTTGAATCGGCAGAACGGATTCTGGAATTAACGAAAAAATATAAAACTAATTATTTAATTGAATTATTACACCGGGTGCGTCCGATTCCTGTCAGCCTCATTCTGGCCCAGGGCGGGATAGAATCGGCCTGGGGCACCTCGAGATTCGCGGTAGAGGGTAATAATATATTCGGCATCTGGACCTGGGACAAAAACATTCCAGGTATGATACCGGGCAACCGCGAGAAGGGCAAAAAACATCGGGTGCGGATATTCCCCTCCCTGTTAGACTCGGTACGGGAATTTTGTTTGATCTTAAACCGCCAGCCCGCCTACAGGCATTTTCGGAACCTGCGCCGTCAGACCGATAATCCCCTGGCCCTCGCTGCCGGTCTTCTGAATTACTCCGCCCGGCGGTGGGCATATGTCCGCTCTATTCAACAGGTAATAAGGAAGAATAATCTCCGGCGTTATGACAATATGGAGTTGGCTTCCCGAATAAATTCGTTTATAAAATCTGGCGGCCTGTTACCGAAATCCTTAACGACAAATCAAGAACAAAAGGGAGATGAGTAGTGGATGAATATTATAACTATCCTTGGGTGATTTTCATGTTGAAACATCAACAATATGGCGTAGCTACCCCATATGTAAGAAGTATGGTTGCCGTGCCTGATATAACAGAAATACCATATGCTCCCGACTATATTCGCGGCGCAATAAAAATCAGGGGTCAGGTAACTCCCCTGATTGATCTCCGTAGTCGACTTGGAATGGATTCGTTTTTAGATAAAATCAGGGATCAAATGGTCATGCTCAAGCACAGAGAAGAAGATCATAGAAATTGGTTGTCTGAGCTTGAAAGTTCAGTCATGGAAGACCGTCCGTTTAAATTAGCCACGGACCATCATAAATGCAAATTTGGTCAATGGTACGATTCTTATGTCCCAAAGTCCTATGAAGAAAGCGAGTTTTTAAAAAGATTCAAAATACCACACCAACGCATTCATAGAGTTGCAATTAAGGTAGCAGAATTTATTGAAAACGGCGAACAGGCTCAAGCCGTAAGGCTTATCGCTGATACTCGGGAAAATGAATTAGCAGAAATGATAAATTTATTTTCTTTGTTTATAAAAATGACCGAGGAACAGGCTAAAAAAGAAATTACAGTCATTCTGGAGCATGTTGGCGGCAAAACTGCGATAGCCGTAGATTCAATAATAGCAGTTGAAAAATTGGTAAAAAATTCTATAGAGCCAATGCCGGATTTCGTTGCTGAAAATAATCACTCTTTGACTACAGGTTTTGCCAAGGGAGCAAAAGATAATTCGTTGATTTGCTTATTGGATGCAAAAGCAGTAATACAGGAAGCATATAGTATATAAGATAAAGCCACAGTCAACAACATTAAGGGAAGTAACAGCCATGCCCGGTCAACCTGGGCACAACGAAACATGAAAGTCGTGGTAAGGCCAACACTCCTGACAGGTGACTTTCATATAAACTTCTCCAGCGCTACGACAAAATTGGTTTGCCCCCCCCCCTTAAATAGTTACCATCAGATTAACCTTTCTAAGGTATTCAACCAATGGACACTTATTTCGCGCCTGCCAAACGAACGGAGGAAAAAGAACTCGTTGCTGAAATTAGAATGGTAAATAAAAACCCAATACTATCAGGTCTGTTACACTCCATTGGAGGATTACTTGCCATACTTGATGAGCGTCGCCAAATTATTGCGATCAACGATTCTTTTCTAAAAATGTTAGGTATAAATAATCCTTCTGAGGCTCTCGGCTTACGTCCGGGTGAAGCCTTAAAGTGTATTCATTCCGATGAAGAACCAGGGGGGTGTGGAACCACTAAATTTTGTTCGACTTGTGGAGCCGCAATAGCAATAGTTGCCAGCTTAAAGGGGAATAAACCTTGTGAGAGAATCTGTGCTTTAACTGCTAACAGAAGAGGTGAAGAGGTTGATATTGCTCTGCTTGTCAGATCGCAACCAATTGAAATTAAAGAAACCAAAGTTTTACTTTTATTTTTAAAAGATATAACTGTCGAACAGCAAAGGGCGGCCCTGGAAAGAACATTTTTCCATGATATTAACAATATGTTGAGCGGTTTGTTGGGAGCAAGTGAAATGCTTGTACTCGAAAATAATCAATCTAACCTCGTAAAAATTATTCATAAATCGTCATTAAGATTAAAAAACGAATTAGATATTCAAAAATGTTTATCGCAAAGTGGAACAGGAGCCTACCAGCCATTATGGCAAAAAATCGATGCGGGTTATGTGATGGAAGAGTTGCAGGCATGTTTTGCCAACCATTCCGCAGCCAAAAATAAAAAAATAATCTTTCCGGCTAATGCACCCTCTGTTGGTGTCAAAACAGACATGTCTCTGTTGTTGCGTATTCTCAGCAATATGCTTACCAACGCACTTGAGGCCTCAGAAAAAAATGAAACTGTTAAACTATCTGTAGAGCATAAAAACAGTTTCTTGATTTTTGGCGTGTGGAACAAATCACCTATTCCCCAAAACATAGCCCAAAGAATATTTCAGCGTAATTTCAGCACCAAAGAAGGAGCAGGAAGAGGCGTTGGTACTTATTCCATGAAATTATTTGGTGAACAAATACTTGGTGGAAAAATTAATTTTACAACTTCTAATGAAACAGGGACTATGTTTACTTTGTCTCTGCCAGTATAAAGCAATAGTCTGTTCGCAAGCGCGCACATCAGGGCGCCCCTGCAACGCTTATACCTCGGAGGGCGATCACCTGCCAGAGTGTGGTTTGTTGATCGTTTACGTCTGTTCAACCGCAGATTGGGTGCAGCTGAACAAATTTAAGATGTCTTGTCTCACGCCCTGTGGTATATAGCATGCCATGAATGGATTATTCGCACAGGGATCAGGCCCCTCCACCAAGTCCGGCCATTCTCTCATTAATCATGACAATTTAAATCAGGCTCAATACGAGGCGGCAACCACCATTGACGGCCCTGCCTTGGTGATTGCCGGGGCGGGCAGCGGCAAGACCAGAACGCTTATCTACCGGGTCGCCTATCTTCTCGAACAGGGAGTAGCAGCGGAGCGCATCCTCCTTCTTACCTTTACCCGCAAAGCGGCACAGGAAATGTTGTCCCGGGCCGCTGACTTGTTGAATTGTTCCTGCGGTCAAGTAAAGAGCGGTACCTTCCACGCTGTTTCCTCCGGCATTCTGCGCCGTTACGGCCATCTTCTGGGCTATACTCCCCAGTTTACGATTCTTGATCGTGGCGATACCGAAGGCATTATCAACCTTTTGAAGTCTGCCATGGATCTAAGCGGAGCCGGGCGTCAATTCCCCAGCAAGCGGGCAATTGCCAATATTTTCGGGCAGGTAGTCAACAAAAATCGGGGATTAGATGAAATAATCGATGAGCGCTATTGGCATTTAGCCGATTATATAGAT
>CAZSOB010000062.1:0-7235 GCA_964608155.1 uncultured Desulfobulbia bacterium | reverse complement strand
GTAGCTCAGCTGGATAGAGTGTCGGCCTCCGAAGCCGAAGGTCGCGGGTTCGAATCCCGCCTCGCCCACCATTTTTAGTTATTCCGGCGTTAGAAAAATAGAAAAAGGGGACGAATAGAAAAAGGGGACGGATTTATTTATTGACTTCCCTGGCGGCTGTGCTAAATTCTCCTTATGCCCCGTCAAGCCCGCATAGTCCTGCCAAATTGTCCGCACCATATTATCCAGCGAGGTCATAATCGCCAGCCGTTGTTCGTTGAAGATGACGATTATTTGTATTACCTCGATAATCTCCGGGAATGGAAAACTGAGTTGGGCTGCAAGGTTTACGCCTACTGCATGATGACCAACCATGTTCATCTCATTGTCGATCCCGGCGCTCAGACTGAAAAACTTGGTATGCTTATGAAGCGGGTTGCCGGCCGGCAAACCCGTTTTGTTAATAAAAGGGAGAACCGAAGCGGTTCCCTTTGGGAAGGGCGTTATAAATCCAGCCCCATTAACGCGAATGAATATCTTCTTGCCTGCTGCCGGTATGTAGAGTTAAATCCCCTGCGGGCGGGTATGGTTGATGATCTCGCGTTATACCCCTGGTCAAGCTATCCCGCGAAAATTGGCATTATGAAACAGCCATGGCTTGATTTTGATCTCTTTTACATGAGTCTTGGCAGCACCTTGGCCGAGAGGGCAGATAACTATATGAAATGGCTGCGCGGAACTATCCCTGAAAACGAGTGGCAGTTAATCAGGACGGCAACTCAACGGGGCCAGCTGACCGCAAATAGAAAGTTTGAGCTGGAAATTTCCAAAAAGTTAGGCCGCAGCCTTGAATCACGCGGGCCCGGCCGCCCCAGAAAGAACAAAAAATAAATCTGTCCCCTTTTTATGCGTACTAAGATCAGCATTCGGGGAGCCCGAATGCATAATTTGAAAAATATCAGTCTGGATCTGCCCCGGGATAAATTTATCGTTTTCACGGGGCTTTCCGGTTCGGGTAAATCCTCCCTGGCCTTTGATACCCTTTATGCTGAGGGCCAGAGGCGTTACGTGGAATCTCTCTCCACCTATGCCCGTCAATTTCTGGGGCAGATGGACAAGCCGGAGGTGGACAGCTTGGAGGGGTTGTCGCCGGCGGTTTCCATTGAGCAGCGTACCACCAACCGTAATCCCCGTTCCACCGTCGGCACCAGTACTGAGATTTACGATTATCTCCGCCTTCTTTACGCCCGTCTTGGTGTCCCCCATTGTCCCCGCTGCGGCAGCAGGATTGCCGCCCAGAGTGTGCAGGAGATGACGGCGGCGGTTATGAGCTATCCTGCGGGTAGTAAGATTATTCTTTTGGCCCCTGTTATTGAGGCCCAGAAGGGCGAACATCTTGGGGCTCTGAACCGCCTGCGGCAGACCGGTTTTGTTAGGGTGCGGGTAGATGGCGTTCTGTATAGTCTGGATCAGGAAATAAAGCTGGCCAAAACCAAAAAACACTCCATTGCAGCGGTGGTTGACCGTTTAATAATAAAAGACACGATAAAACGCCGTCTCTCCGCCTCCATCGCCACTGCTCTTGAACTTTCTGGTGGTATGTTGCTAATTAATTTCCCCGATTCCGGGGAGGAGATTCTGTTAAGTGAACGGGCCGCCTGTCTGCAATGTGGTATCAGCCTGCCCGATCTCTCGCCGCAGCTTTTTTCCTTTAATAATCCCAAGGGGGCCTGTGATGAGTGCGGCGGCTTGGGTATCCGCCAGTTTTTTGACCCGGATCTCATTGTTCCCAATCACGCCCTCAGTCTGGCAAAGGGGGGGGTTAGGCCCTGGAAGGATATTGCGGCTGAATCCTATGCCGGTGAACTCGTTCGGGCCCTGGCCGGGCATTATAATTTTAAACTGAGCACCCCCTTTGGGAAATTACCCGCCAAGGTTCAGGAGGCTATTATTAACGGCACCGGCAGCGAGGTAATTTCTTTTGCCTACAGGCGCCGCCGCCGTTTGATTTCATCTGCCAGGCCTTATCCCGGCCTGCTTAAGCAATTGGAACGGAGATACAGGGAGACCTCCTCCATGTCCGTGCGTCAGAGCCTGGAGCAATATCTTAATATCCGGCCCTGTCCGGCCTGTAACGGGGCTCGTTTAAATCCCGGAGCCCTGGCGGTAAAGTTTAATAATTATAATATCTTTGAATTGACAGAGATGAGTATCGAGCGGTTGAGGGTCTGGATGGCAGAGATCGTAATCAAGGGGCAGAATGAAAAAATTGCCACCCCTATTATCAAGGAGATTCGTGAACGACTCAATTTTTTGACCGGGGTGGGCCTGGGGTATATCTCCCTGGCCCGGGCCGCCTCCAGTCTCTCGGGAGGGGAATTTCAGCGTATCCGCCTGGCCTCTCAGATTGGAGCCTCACTCATGGGAGTACTGTATATCCTCGACGAGCCCAGTATAGGGCTGCATCAACGTGATAATCAACGTCTCATCAAGACCTTGATCCGGCTCCGGGATCAGGGGAATACGGTCATTGTGGTGGAGCATGATGCCGATACAATTCTGGCCGCCGATCATGTTTTGGATATCGGACCGGGGGCGGGCGTCCATGGGGGGGAAATCATCTATAACGGCCCCGTCGGTGGCCTGTTTGAAAAGGAGGATTCACTCACCGGCGGCTATCTCTCCGGGCGTTTGACAATTCCCCTGCCCGGGAGCCGCCGACGGCCCAGGGGGGGGGGGATTACTGTCAAGAGGGCGCGAGCCAATAATCTCAAAAACATCACTGCTCATTTTCCTCTGGGGCTGATGACCTGCGTGACCGGGGTCTCCGGCTCCGGTAAATCCACCCTGGTTATGGAAACCCTCTATAAGGGGGCGTTAAATGTCCTCAACGGGACACGGCAGCCGGCCGGCGAAGGAAAAATCAGCGGTCTGCAGCATATTGATAAAATAATCAATATTGATCAAAGCCCCATCGGCCGTACTCCACGTTCCAATCCAGCTACCTACACCGGCATTTTGTCCCCGATTCGGGAGCTGCTGGCCCGCCTGCCCGAGGCTCGGGCCCGCGGTTATAAGGCAGGGCGCTTCAGTTTTAACATCAAGGGCGGCCGCTGTGAGTCCTGCCAGGGGGACGGACTGCTTAAGATTGCCATGCATTTTCTGCCCGATGTCTATGTTACCTGCGAGGCCTGCCGGGGCAGTCGTTACAATCCTGAGACCCTGGATATCTTATATCGGGGCAAGAGTATTGCCGATATTTTGACCATGAATGTCGAAGAGTCTCTGGAATTTTTTAAGAACATTCCACCCATCAGAAATCGTCTGCAGACCCTTTATGATGTGGGCTTGACCTATATTTCCCTGGGGCAGTCGTCCACCACTCTCTCCGGGGGTGAGGCCCAGCGCATCAAGCTGGCCCGGGAGTTGAGCAAGCGGGGTACCGGCAGCACTCTTTATATTCTTGATGAACCGACTACCGGCCTCCATCCCGCCGATATCCAGCATCTCTTGAATGTCCTGCACCGCTTGACAGATGCCGGCAACACGGTGGTCATTATTGAGCATAATCTTGATGTCATTAAGACCGCCGACCATATTATTGATCTGGGGCCGGAGGGCGGCGATGAGGGGGGAATGATAATTGTCACCGGTACCCCGGAGAAGGTGGCCGCTGACTCACAATCGTATACCGGCCGTTTTTTAAAGCAAATTATGTAAGTTAAGACCATGATTCCAGCCTCCTGTATCTGGGCTGTCATGGTTAAATGTTTTAGGCAAGCATTTTTTGATTATTCTTAGTATATAGGAACAATTTGGCATAAAATTACTCTCTAATCAGATAATCTCAAACAGGAATAAGATAATGACCGATCAACAAAACGAAGCCAACAATGAGCAGCCTATTTTTCGTCTCCAGAAACTCTATGTTAAGGACATTTCTTTTGAAAACCCCAATGCCCCGGATTGTTTTGCCGCCACTCAGCAGAACGAACAGCCCAAGGTCGAGATTAACTTAAATCTCGCTAATAAAAAACTGACCAATGACGATACCTATGAGGTGGAGATCAAGATTACCGCCAAGGTTACGCAGGGCAAAGAAGACAAGACGCTCTTTATAATCGAGGTCGAGCATTGCGGCATTTTCACCATCAAGAATATTCCGGCGGAGCATTTGAATGCCGTGCTGGCCGTGGATTGTCCGACCATGATTTTTCCTTATACCCGGCAGATTGTCAGCCAGATGACCGTGGACGGCGGTTTTATCCCCTTCCTGCTAGAGCCGGTAAACTTTCTGGCTCTTTTCCAAAACGCCCAGAAGCAGCAGAGCGAACAGGCCAATTAAGATAAGCGGAACAGGGTAACTTAACCTGCCTTGCCGGCGGCCTGTTCTCAGGTATTGATCTGCTTGCAGGGACGATGTCTTGCATTTCGGAGAGGTTACCTCTGTGAATGCTTACCTGCTGTTATTGTTGCTTTTAGATATAACGCTGAATGGTTCACATGGGGTAACTGTTTAGCTGCACCCAATCTGGAGTCTCGCAAGCTCGCTTACCTGCGACCGATAATGCACTCCAGCATACCGATTCTCGAAGTCTCGCTTCGTTCGCTATTTGCTGGAGGACATTATCGGCCACATCTAAGCAGTTACGATTCATAGTTTTGGGTAGTTTTTGGGCCTTACCTAAATAGTTACCACATGGGTTACTAATAATCAGTGGGTACCTCGTGATTGGTCACTAATCAAGGACTCGTGAGCCTAAATTACTGCCATGAGGGCGTGGGGCGGCAGGCCGAGGTGTTGTCCGTCTGTTGTTTTATTGATAACTCGGCCCAGCAGTTCCGGCAGGGATACATCCCTAAAGAGATAAATGTCCAAACTGACGGCGCTTGGTTCATAATCCGCCATTATGGCACTCCACTCTGCCGTTAATTTATCCATTATGGTTTCGTTCATGGGGGCACCCTGGCTTAGATCGTGTAATTCCTTCTCTAAATGTTGCAGGGTTTGACTCCCAGTCTGGCGGATTTTGTTTCTTCGTGCCAGGTATTCATTATTATCTCCCTCGCAGCCCGGCAGTGGCAGACGGCAGACAAGCAGCGGGCCTTTGTTCAAATCCTTGCTGTAATAATCGGCCAGAAGGTCAAAGGTCTCCCGGCTGGCCGGGGCGGCTGTCCATGGTCTATCCCTCTCTTTGTCGGCCATGAAGAGATGTATCCAGGCCTTAAGCTGTTGAATCGCCGGGCCGCCTGCCTCGGTGGCGGCTTGGGGCTGCCCGGTGCTTGTTGCCGCTGCCGCCGTGTTTTGCAGGGCGCTGAACATCGCAGCTGTCCGCTGTTCAACCTGTTGCAGGCTGTTATTTATTTCTTCCTCCTCGTCGGTCATAATCTCTGATAGACGAAGCAGGAGACGGGCCTGGGTTAAGACGCTGAGCTTCTTGTCATCATTGTTTTCCGGTACCATAATATGGCTTACCAGATCCCAGACCGCCTCTTCATCAACACGCGCGGTTCTGGACATGGAGAATACACCGCCGTCGTAATATTCACCACGGTTGGCTGAGATGTCACGGATTAGATGCCGAAAATTCTCCAGGTCTTCCGCGAATGGCACCGGGGCGTAGTGCCTGATTAAATGCTGCTGGCTGTAGAAATTTTCAGGCTGGCAGGTATCTTCAGAGGCGGCGTATAAAAAAATCTCATCAAAGACAATAAGGAGCTGGCGGAAAAGGCGTTCTCGGGGAATACTTAAAGGTGGTATCAGGATAGTTTTTAAATTCATAATAGTAAGGATGATAGATGAAAAAGATTAATGAGTCGGCAACACTTGCCATAATCACCATAGTTTATATTTTATTAAGTGTGCGCTATTTCCCTGGCCAGTTCCTTAAGACCCTGACCTGGACTGTCCTGCAGATACTGACCGTTGCCCCGCTCACCATCGGTGGTACGATTATCATCGTCATTCTCCTCCAGAAATCAATGGATGCCAAAATTCCCAGAGACAGGATTATCCGTATATTTCTCACCCTGGGGATAATTATTGAACTTCTTTACGGCCTCTATAATTATCTTGGGGTCAAGGGGGCGTAAAATCAACGAATCAACGAATTTGGCGGGTGATAACCGGAGGAGGAGGTGGTGTTGGGCATCAGCATGGAGCGTTTGCCGATGAGGGTGCCGGGATTGGTTACG
Source organism: uncultured Desulfobulbia bacterium (assembly GCA_964608155.1). Classification (GTDB taxonomy): domain Bacteria; phylum Desulfobacterota; class Desulfobulbia; order Desulfobulbales; family VMSU01; genus JAADIV01. The sequence continues at coordinate 1,061 of CAZSOB010000062.1, read as the reverse complement.
GAATTACAGCCCGTTTGTACATCATCGCCCAATATTGCCCCCAGCTTTCTAAGCCCGCTGCTGATAGTTCCATCCGGGGTTCTGACGGGTACCTCGCCGCCGGTGAAACGCAGGTTGGCCATCTTGGTGCCCGCCCCGAGATTTACCCGGCTGCCGAGGATGCTGTCGCCAAGATAGGCGAAATGGCCGGCCTTGGCATCATCCATGAATATTGTATGCTTGACCTCTGTGGTATGGCCGATAACCGTACGCCGCCCGGCGAGACAATACCCTCTGACATAGGCACCCTGCCGCACCTCTGAACAATCGCCTATAATTGCCGGTTCTTTAAGCATGGCCCCTGATTCCAGGATAACCCCGGAACCTAAGGAAATCATTGGGCCGCCAAGGACGACCCCCGCCATTATAAGGGCGGCCTCTGGCAGATGCTGGTTGTCCTTGTAAACGGCAAACTGCCCCTTGGCCGGATCGCCGGTTTTAATTTTAAGGCCGGCAGCCGGCATAATCTCACCCCCTATATATATAAGGGCGGCGGGCAGAGGAGTGCCAAAGACGAGACCAGTGCCCCTAAGCGGCGGGTAGTCATAATCATTCATATACTCCTTCAGGTGCTTTAGAGCCTCCCAGACATAACCAGACTCGAATAGTTGGCGGTGTTCAAGCCCCTCAAGGTTAAAAAATGATTTAGAGGTCAACACAATCGATATCTCCGCCATTCTCTTCAATCAGGGTCTCTAATTCGGTGTAATTGCGTAAATTATTGTTTGTGAACATCAGGGCCATACCTTTGTTGTCTGCCCTGGTAATTTCTCCTTTAAGGCGCAGGGGGCGGTTGGCAGCTGGAGCGGCATCATGAAACTCTATGTCACATAGCGTCCCCATCGCCGGGTGGTGAGTTCCCATTACCCAGATTCCCACTAGGCTTAAATTCTGGGCGGCGCACTCGGTCATGACCTGATTGGCGAAGATTAAATCAACCTTGCCGGTATAAGGAATACGGGGATGTTTACGCTTCGATTGCTGCTTGCCGGTCATGACTTCCTCTCACTTATAAGTTTTAC
>CAZSOB010000061.1:0-7312 GCA_964608155.1 uncultured Desulfobulbia bacterium | reverse complement strand
ATGATGCCTTCGTGGTTGCCTTCCGCATCCCCAATCTCCTGCGCGACCTTTTTGGTGAAGGGGCCTTGAGCGCCGCCTTTGTCGCCGTCTTCTCGGACTACGACCAGAACAGGGGAGCCGCCGCCACCTGGCGGCTGGCCAATAACGTCATAGTCTGCATAGGGATAATTCTCTCGATTATCACCATCATCGGCATGTATTTCGCCCGGCCCATAGTAATGCTCATCGCCCCTGATTTTGCCAGAGTTGCCGGCAAGATCGCCCTCACCGAGTACCTGACGGTCATTATGTTTCCCTTCCTCATCTTTGTCTCCCTGTCGGCTGTGGTGATGGGCATATTAAACAGCAAAAACCGTTTTTTCATCCCCTCCATAGCCTCCAGCTTCTTCAACCTCGGCTCCATTATCGGCGGGGTCTCTCTGGCCCTCATCATGCCCCGCTTCGGACAGCCGGCTATTGTCGGTATGGCGCTGGGTACCCTCATCGGCGGCTTCATGCAATTAATCGGGCAATTACCCACCTTAAAGGGTACCGGCTTTAAATTTAAACCCGTCATGGACTGGCGTGATCCGGGCCTGATCCGGGTTTTCAGGCTCATGATCCCGGCGGTGGTGGGGCTGGGCGCCACCCAGATCAACATATTTGTCAATACCAATTTTGCCGCCTCCTGTGCCGTGGGCAGCGTCTCATGGCTTAACTACGCCTTTCGCCTGGTACAATTCCCCATTGGCGTCTTCGGGGTGGCGGTATCCATCGCCACCATGCCCATTGTCTCCCGCTGCGCGGCTGTCAAAGACTTTAAGGGGTTAAAGGAAACCTATGTTTCCGCCCTGACCATGGGTTTCAGCCTCACCATCCCCGCCACCATCGGCCTCTATTATCTCTCGGTGCCCATTATCCGCATTATTTTTCAACATGGTCATTTCACCGCCCGCGACACCATCATGACCGCTCAGGCCCTGAATTTTTACGTCCTGGGGCTCTTTGCATACGCCTCTGTCAAGATCACAGTTCCGGTGTTTTATGCCTTAAATGATACCAAATTCCCGGTCATGGGCAGTTTCCTCGCCGTGGCCACTAACATTATCCTGATAATCCTGACCATCGGCCCTCTCCAGCATCGGGCCATTGCCCTCTCTACCTCCTGCGCCATGCTCGGTGATTTTTTATTTTTAAGTATTGTTCTCTATTACAAACTGAACGGCTACCCTTTAAGATACCTGTTTAGCGGCCTTGGCAAAATTATCTTCGCGGCACTCTGCATGTGGGCCTGGCTCTTCCTGCTCCGCAACCAGCTGACCAGCTGGATGAGCGGCGGCCTGACAACAGACATGAGCGCGGTTGTCCTGATGATCGGCAGCAGCGCTCTCCTCTACGGCGGAATACTTTACCTGAGCGGCTTAAAGGAGTTACGGGTTCTGGTTGAAAAAGTCAGATCCCGGCTGTAACAGCCGCCCCGCCAAAACAGTTCTGGCCGGACAGCCGAACCGTAGTTTAACTTTCTGCCGGAGACAAGGCCATATTGACCTGAGCCATCAGGGCCGGCACTGCGGTATCCACCCGCATAATCCTCGGCCCCGGAGTAAATACCGAAAAACCGGCCGCCAGGAATTTTTCAATCTCAAAGTCCACCCAGCCGCCCTCCGGGCCGATGGCAAGAAAGGCCCGGCCGCCGCTTCCACCGGGGAGCCCCCCCCCGCCACCGGGATGGGCCACAATCCTTCTACCTCCCCGGCGGGCCAGGACGGGCGGCAAAGCATCTTCAATGAAGGGCCGAAAGCGCTGATAGATAGACAGATCCGGCATTCTGGTATCCACCGCCTGTTCGAGTCCCTTGAGCAAAAAATCCCGCCAGCCGCCGCCCGCGACCAGGCCTGAAGAAAAAAAGCTCTTTTCCACCCGATTGGCATTTATGAGATATATATGATTAACCCCGAGAGTCACAGCCTGCACCAGAATCCGTTTCAACATCACCGGCCGGGGCAGAGCCAGAATCAGATCAAGTACCGGAGCTGGCGGCAGCGGCATATTCAGCTTCAGGCACAGGCTGACCGCGCCCTCAGCCATGGATATAATCCGGCCCAATCCCATGGGCCCGTTCAGCACCCCGACCCGGACATTATCCCCCGGCCGACAGCGCAGCACCTTATGAATATGCCGGGCCCGCTGGTCAGTCAATACAACCTCATTGCCACTCATCTCTTGCGGCTGGACAATAATCAGATTCATGATATTATGAGTGGCTGTTCAAGCCGCTCTTTGGTGTTTTTTTTAGTTAATTTCGGACTGCCCGAATACCACCCATCTACCCATGCGTTTTTTTATCCTGTTATATAACATAATTAGCACCTTACTGCTCATCCCCCTGAGCCCCATCCTGCTTATCTGGGCTATAAATCCCAAATATCGGGGACGTATATGGCAGCGGCTGGGATACACACTGCCCGTGCTCCACAAGAGCGGGGAGCCACGGATATGGGTGCATGCCCTCTCGGTGGGCGAGGCCGCCTCCAGCCTGCCGCTGCTCACGGCCATCCGGGCGCAAATACCGGACTCCTGCCTGATATTTTCCACCACAACGAGGGGCGGCAGGGCATATGCCGCCGCCCGCATAGCCCCCATGGTGGATCATCTCATATCCTTTCCCTTTGATCTATTCTGGCCTGTAAGAAAATATATCCGCCGCCTGGCCCCGGATATATTTATTCTCATTGAAACGGACTTCTGGCCCAATTTTATCTGGCAGCTCAAATGCCGTAACATCCCAATGATACTTGCCAACGGCCGCCTGACCTCACACTCGTTAAAGGGCTACAGACGGGCTGCCTTTTTCTTTCGTCCCCTCTTTAATTCCTTCACCGCCCTTGGAGTACAGATGGCAGCCGACGCCGCTAATATGCGGCAGATGGGCGTTGAAGCAAAAAAAATCATCACTGCCGGTAATCTCAAATACGATCTGCCGCCTCCCCCAGACTCCCAGACCCGGAACGAGCAGCTTTTCCGGAAGCCTGCCACCAGCGGCCCCCTGCTAGTGGCAGGCAGCACCCATGAGGGAGAGGAGGAGATAATCCTGCGGGCCTATAAGGAACTCCTGAAGGATTTTCCTGATTTCAAGCTTATTATTGCTCCCCGCGACATCAGACGTGGAGAGGCTTTAAAACGTTTAAGCACAAAAATGAACCTGACCTGCGGCAGACGCAGTAAGGGCGGCGGCAAAAACCTTCTCATTCTTGACACACTGGGGGAATTAGCCACGGTTTACGCCCTGGCCGATATAGCCATAGTGGGCGGCAGCCTTGTTGCCGAAGGCGGTCATAACCCGCTGGAACCTGCCCTGCACGGTGCGCCAATCCTCTTTGGCCCCCACATGGAGGACTTCGCGGAGATCAGCCGTGATCTTTTAAACTGCGGTGGAGCCCGGCAGGTAAGGGCCGTTGAACTTTTACCCGTCCTCCGTGATCTGCTTAACCTCCCGGACAAAAGACGTAAGATGGGGAAGCAGGCAGCCAATCTCATCTGCCAGAATCGGGGCGCCGCCCGCCGTTATGTCGAGATTATTAAAAACACGCTACCCTATGCCCGATAATATTATCAAAATACTATTTTTCCTTGGCCGTCCTCTATCCCCTCTCTACGCCCTGTTGATGAGCTTCAGGGCCTGGCTCTACGCCAAGGGGCTAAAGCGGCAAGTCCGTCTGCCACTGCCGGTAATCAGCGTGGGCAATTTAAGCATGGGCGGCACCGGCAAGACCCCCATGGTAATCTACCTGGCCCGTTTACTTAAAAAGGCGGGACGCCGACCGGCCGTGATCAGCCGGGGTTATGGCGGCAGCAGCAAGAAGGAAATCAACATAGTATCTAAGGAAGACGGGGAAATCCTTTTATCCGCCGAGGAGGCCGGCGACGAGCCTGTACTTCTGGCCCAAGAGCTAAAAATCCCGGTAATCACCGGCCGCCGCCGGACAATCACCGGCCGCTATATTGTCGAGCAGGGGCTTGCTGATATCCTGATCATGGATGATGGTTTTCAGCACCTCGCCCTGGCCCGGGATCTGAATCTGGTTCTCTTCAACGCCGCCGCCCTGCCGGAACATTTCTGGGTATTCCCCGGCGGCCCCTGGCGGGAATCTAAAACGGCCTTAAAAAGGGCGGACTGCTTCGTGATTAATGGGGCGAATAATATCAATGAGGACAAGATAGATGATTTCTGCCTTAAACTGGCGAAGGCCTACCCAGGCCGCCCCGTCTTCAGAGGGCATTACACCGCCGACAGCCTTATTGATCCCCAGGGCGTACAGCGCCCCCTAAGCGCCCTGCCGCCCGGCCCCCTACTGGCCTTCTGCGGCATCGCTCGGCCGGAATCTTTTTTCCAGACCTTAAAGGCCATATCAGGATCAAGGGGTATAGTAACCGTGAGTTTCAAGGATCATCACGCCTTTCAAGAGAGGGATATGATTTCTTTGGCCCGCCAGGCCAGAGAAACAGGATACGCGGCCCTCATCACCACTGAAAAAGACCAAGTAAAACTTAACGCCTTTTCTTCCCCCCTGCCCGCCTGGGTGTTACGGGTTAAGTTAACCATACCTCAGGAGTTTGAACGCTTTGTCCTCGCCGCCCTCCGGCCTGTGTCTCAATAGCCGCAGAAGAACTGTGTCTTTTTTACCACCACAGCCGCCCGGCCGCCCAAAACTCCCTGGCCGCCAGCGACCAGTAAATATTTATCAGCTTGAATTACCGATATTTCTGTTTATCATCACGTCTTACCAAAACCATGGGCACGATCTTTGCTTGTCCTTCTAAACAGATTAAAAAAATTGCGCTAATGCAACGATACCTATGTAATATCTGCTACGACATAAACAAGGCAACTAATGGAATCATCACAACATACATTAAAAGAAGGCATCAGTTTCTCTGGTGTTGGTCTTCATTCAGGCTATAAGGTCAAGCTGAACATCAAACCGGCACGGGCCAATAACGGTATTCGGTTTAAATTAATTGGCAAGAGGCAATCAATGCCCGCCCTGGTTGATCGGGTCATTGACACCAGTCTGGCCACCACCATTGCCGAGAATGACATGGTTTTCTCCACCACCGAGCATATCCTTGGGGCCTTGAGCGGCTTAGGAATCGACAACGCCACCATTGAGCTCGACGCCCCCGAAGTCCCCATTATGGATGGTAGTGCCGAGGAATTTGTCAGGAGTCTGCAATCCGCTAATCGCAAAACCCAGCAGTCCAAACGCCTGTTTTTAAAAATCATCAAGGAAATAACCTACCAGGAAGATGACAAAAAAATCAGAATTCTGCCCCATAACGGCCTGCGCCTCAGCTGCCGTATTGATTTCGCCCATGGCTTAATTCAGGATCAAAGCTACACTATTGAGATGTCACCCAAGTCATTCAGCGCCGAAATCGCCTCAGCCCGAACCTTTGGTTTTCTTGACCAGGTAAAACAATTACAGGCCAATGGCTACGCCCTGGGAGGTTCACTTGATAATGCGGTGGTAGTTGATGAAAACGGGGTTATCAATAAAGAAGGACTAAGATTTAAGGATGAATTTGTCCGCCATAAAATTCTTGATCTTCTCGGAGATTTGTCCCTGTTAGGTTATCCCCTTCTCGGGCATGTAATTGCCGAGAGATCAGGCCACAGCCAACATTTTGGTTTGATGAAAGAGCTTGCGGCTCACCCGGAATGCTGGCAGATTGTAGAGCTGGACAAAGCAAACGAGAGTGGCGGGATGCTGGAAAGGATGGTCTCCAGCACAAAAAACGCCGGAATTCGGCTGCGGCCTTTATTTGACAGGGCAACATCTTCGGCCGCCTCCTGCCCCGCCGCCGCCTGAGCGTAACATTTTAGCATTCATTTGGGTTCAGTGTGGTTCCCACGGGGGAGCGTGGGAACCAGCCCGTCCATAATTAATCTTCCGGTCTATCCATCCGCGAATTTCATCTTCAAGATCATTATCTGTGGTAAGCATTTAATAAAACAATCCAGCAAATGCGGATCAAAATGGCTGCCACGCCCCTTCTTCATTATAGCCAATGATTCATCAACAGTCATAGCCGCCTTATACACCCGATCGGAGGTCAGGGCATCGAAGACATCACAAACCGCCGCAATACGGCCGGGACGGGGTATTTCTTCGCCAACCAAACCACGGGGATAACCGCTGCCATCAAATTTCTCATGATGAGTATGGGCAATAACAGCCCCAAGGTTCAGGAGATCAGACGTAGAGTCTGATAGAATCCGATAGCCGATCTCTGAATGTTTCTTGATAATTTCAAATTCTTCAATGGTTAATTTACCTGGTTTTAATAAGATGGTATCGGGAATACCAATCTTGCCAACATCATGCAGAGGGCCAGCGAGCCGTAACCTTTCACTTAAATCATCCGACATACCGGCCTCCCGGGCCAAGGCCCCGCAGAAATATCCCATCCGAATGGTATGCTGAGCGGTTTCATTGTCCCTGAACTCTGCCGCCTTAGCCAGCCGATAAATAGTTTCCTCCCGGGAGGCTCTCACCTCCAGCTCTGCCAGTTTCAGCTTTTCCGTCCGTTCATTAATCAGCTCTTCCAATTCTTCGCTATAGCGGTAGTTATCAATCTCTAACTGCAGGCGATGGAGGGCATTGGCGACATTAATCAATAACTCATTACGATCAAAGGGCTTAATGATATAGCCGTAGGCCCCCATTTCCAGAGTCTTTATAGCCACACTCCGATCATCAATCGCGGTAACCATAAGGACGGCAATACGGTTATCATAATTGTTACGAATATAATCCAAGAGATCAATACCACTTTTATGGGGCATATTTATATCGGAGATTACCAAGGAATAATCGCCATGAGCCAACTTCCCCAAGGCCTCATCAACCCCGGAAGCAGTGTCAGCCTCATAGCCCTCATGAATCACGATATGCCTGATTAACTCACAGATAGCAACCTCATCATCAACAATCAAAATTTTATGGTCAGCACTATTAAATATCATATTCTATAGATTTTTTGTAACTACTTTTAAGGCAATAATCACCCAACAATCGACAAAAAGATTACAGTAAATATTCGACAGCCCCGCATGGTATAACAACGATACCAATACAGCTTAAAGGTAAGATTTACCTGGTTGTCAATAAACCAAATACTACAAATTCTATAACTATTCAGCTGCACCCAATCCGGAGTCTCACTGGCTCGCTTACCTGCGGCCGATAATGCCGTCCAGCATATCGATGTATCGATGTCTCACTTTGTTCGCTTATCGGAAGTCTCACGTCGTTCGCTATCTGCTGAACGG
>CAZSOB010000060.1:2731-7353 GCA_964608155.1 uncultured Desulfobulbia bacterium | reverse complement strand
TGATACCAGCAGCCTTGATTTATTCATACTAAAATGATAGAGGTGAATAATCCGTATTCTACGGGAATGTTTGTGGTTAGCCTTTAACCCGGTAAAACGATAATGCCTGCCTCCATACCTTTGCGAAAAACTAAAGCTCTTATGTTCTTGAGCTGTTTCCTGCTTTTTTCTCTCCGCGCTTCCGCTCAGGAGCAAATATTATCCTCCAGGTCATTGGCTAAACCTTTCTATTTTGCCGTTTCTGCCATGACCTCCCCGGCCCGGACTCTGGCTCATTTTTCTGAGTTAGAGACCTATCTGGCCGTTAAACTGCATCGTCCAGTACACCTGAAGCAGCGGCGTACCTACGCGGAGATTAATGAGTTACTGGCTCAATCCCGGATTCAGATGGCCTTTACCTGCACCGGCGGCTATATTGCGGGCCGCCGTGATTTTGGCCTGGAAATCCTTGTGGTGCCGATTGTTAACGGCAACAGCTTTTATCGCTCCTATATCGTGGTGCGTAAAGACTCGAAGGCCAATTCTTTGGCGGAACTTCATGGCCGGGTCTTTGCCTATGCCGATCCCTTGTCACTTTCGGGATATATCTATCCCGCCGCCCGGATAAGGCAGTTGGGATACCGCCAAAAGGAATTTTTCCGTCGTGTTTTTTTTACCGAGAGTCACGATAAATCCATTGAGGCGGTGGCCACCGGTATTGCCGATGGCGCGGCGGTGGACAGTCTGATTTTTGATGCTCTGCGGAAGGCGGCGGAGCCCAATGCCAATAAGCTCAAGGTTATTGAACGATCGGAGAAATTCGGGATGCCGCCGGTGGTGGTAGCACCAACTATTGATCGTGAACTTCGTTATAAGCTGCTGAAGGTCATGCTTAATATGAACAAGAATGCCGCTGGGCGCGCGGTCTTGAAAAAGCTGTGTATGGATCGCTTTATTTTGCCTGATCCCGCTCTTTACCGCTCCGCCTTTCTGTTAAACAAGGAGCTTGAGTGACGGGGGCAGGGGGGGATAATTCTGGCATGGCTGTCCCTTGGTATGATAGAGTAGCCCTGCGTCTGTCGTTATCAATTGTAGTGGTTATTATTATTACGGCGCTTACCGTGGCTTCGCTTATTCTGCGTGATGAGAGGAACACCATGGTGCGTGATCTGCGGGTTAGAACCAGGCAGTTGGGTGAGATTATGGTCAGGCAGGTGATTGAGCCCATGCTCTATGAGGAGAATTTTGCCCTCCACTCACTACTCAAATCATATCTTGATGCCAAGGATTCTATTCTGATTTACGGTATTATCTATAATAAGGATGGCAAATTGCTCCTGAGCGGCAGACAATCATCATACTCTGTTAGTATACCAGCTCTGCCGTCTTCTCTTGCGGTCAGGCCTGTCTTTCTGCGGGACATTAAAGAACAGCCGGGGGCGGTGGCCGGGCCGGCGGATTTCCTGATGCCAATCTCTACGCCGAGGATAGGAATCATCGGCTATCTGCGCCTCGGCATCTCTGTGCGTCCCCTGGCCGATACTCTGAAAACTGCTCATCGCAAGGTGTGGATCGCTACCTCTATAATCGCCTTTTTGGGTATTCTAATCAGCCTGTGGTTTGCCCGTATCCTCATCCGGCCGGTATTGCTGCTTAATAATGCTGCTCGGCGTCTCGGTGAAGAAGACGGCCTGGAGACTAAAATTACTGTGACCGGGGTGGGGGAAATCCGGGAGTTGGCTCTGACCTTTAACCGTATGGCTCTGCGTCTGAATGAGCTGATTGCCAAGCTTAAAAAGGCCCAGGCCAACCTGGTTCGTACCGAGAAGCTTTATGCCTTGGGAGAATTTTCTGCTGGTCTGGCCCATGAGATCAAGAACCCCCTTACTTCTATTAAGATGCTGATGCAGCGGGTAGGCGAGGAGGAAGAACCCCTTGATGATCGTGACTTGGAGGTGATTATTGAGGAGCTTGATCGTATTGATCTTACGGTAAGCCGTTTTCTGCAGGGGGCGAGACCTGCTGATTTAACCCGTTCACCGACGGATATAAATCGGCTGCTGACCGATGTTGTCGCTATTACCAGAAGAAAAATCGAGAAAGCCGGTATACGCCTCGAGTGTGGATTTAATCAGGAACTCGCGCCCCTGGCACTTGACGGTGCCTCCATTAAGCAGATAGTTATGAATGGTATTTTAAACGCCATCCAGGCCATGCCCGCTGGCGGGACGCTGACCATCAACACCATAATTTCCGGGGCGGAACTGCATTGTCTGATTACGGATAACGGCTGCGGCGTCAGCCCGGAAAATCTAAAATATATCTTTGATCCCTTTTTCACCACCAAGAAGGAGGGCACTGGTATGGGACTAACTGTGGCCTGGAATATTGCCCGCCAGCACGGGGGCCGGCTCGATATTGAATCTCGCCTTGACCAAGGCACAACCCTTATTCTGGTTCTACCCTATGACCAAGCTGCTCATTGTTGATGACGAAAAATCAGTCCGTTACGCCTTTAAGCGTACCTTCGGCGATTGTTACGATATTATAACGGCTGAAAATGGTACTCAGGGGGTGGAGGAGGCGGCTATATCCGAGCCGGATATTATCCTGATGGATATCCGTATGCCGAAGCTGGACGGCCTAACGGCCCTAAAACGCATCCATGAGCTGCATCCAACTCTGCCTGTTATTATGATGACCGCCTATGCTGATTCGGCCACCGCCATGCGGGCCATGCAGGACGGTGCCTTTGATTATATTGTCAAGCCCTTTGATAATGATGATCTGCGCTTAGTTCTGGACAAGGCCGAAGCGGCGGTAAGGGTCAGGGTGGGACTGCGCTGCGAATGTGTGCCTGAGGCCCAGGATTTACCCCTGGAAGATGAATTCATTGTCGGAACCAGCCCCGTAATGCTTGAGGTCTGCAAACAAATCGGTTTGGTGGCGGCGGCTGATCTGCCGGTGTTGATCAGCGGTGAGACCGGGGTGGGCAAGGAGCTGGCGGCCAGGGCTATTTATCAGTATAGCGGCCATCATCAACGGGGGCTGATGGTGGTGAATTGCGCGGCGTTGCCTGATGCTTTGGTGGAAAGCGAATTGTTCGGCTATGAATCAGGGGCCTTTACAGGGGCCGGCAAACAGCGTATTGGGCGTTTTGAGCAATGTGACGGTGGTACTATCTTTTTGGATGAGATTGGCGAATTATCTCTGCCGGCTCAGGCCAAGATCCTCCGGGTGGTGCAGGAGGGTACCTTTGAACGTCTCGGGGGCAGCCGCCCTCTGCTCACCAACGTCAGGCTTATCGCCGCTACCAACCGGAAACTATCCGAAATGGTGCGTGACGGCACCTTTCGCGGCGATTTATTACATCGAATAAATGTCTTTGATCTCCATATTCCCCCCTTGCGGGAGCGGCTTTGCGACCTGCCGCAATTGGTTAAATATTTTCTCAGGCGTTTTGGTTCACAGGTCTCGCCGCCGGTGACCGGGATAGCTGCTGAGGCCTTAGATTTTCTGGCCAATTGTGATTGGCCGGGAAACATCCGGCAATTGGAAAATGTTATTCGCCGGGCTGTTATCCTGAGCCGCTCCGGGGTCATTGATCGGGCCGATTGTCTCATAGAAGACCATGAGCATGCGGCTTCCGATTTTGCCATGGCCGTCAACCATCGAATTGATAGACTCATAGATCAGGGCGAATCCCGGCCCTATCATCAATTGCTTGCGGAGATGGAGACTTTAATGATTGACAAGGCCCTCTCGCTCTCCCAGGGAAATCAGGTGCGGGCGGCGGAACTTCTCGGTATTAACCGTATGACCCTGCGTAACAAGATATCTCTGCTTAAAAAATAGACAGCCTCTGTCTATAATTTCGACAATTCTCCTTTCCCCATCCTCGTTCAGCCTCCTGAATCCGCCATATATCAGTTGGTACACTCTGTGCAGTATCCCTTTCTCGAGAAGTCAAGTTTAAGACAAAAGAGGGCGGTACAACCGCGTTTATTTAAAACACCGGAGGAGAATTCAATGGCTCTTATTGATGTTGAACGACATGAAATCAGGGAGCAGATGATGGACGATCTGCAGCGAGCCCTGAAAAAACCTATAAACCAAAGGCATTGGGCCATGGTTATTGACCAGGCCAAATGTGTGGGCTGTACCGCCTGTACCACGGCCTGCGTGGCGGAGAATCATCTGCCGCCGGGGGTGGTTTACCGGCCGGTGATTGAGAAAGAGGTGGGCAAATATCCCAATGTCCGCAAGTCCTTTTTGCCGCGGCCCTGTATGCAGTGTGATGATCCGCCCTGCGTTAAGGTCTGTCCGGCCCACGCGACCTGGAAGCGGTCCGACGGCATTGTTGAAATTGATTACAACCGCTGTATCGGCTGCCGGTACTGTATCGGCGCCTGCCCCTATTCGGCCAGAACCTTTGATAAGGGCTTTTTCTATACCGACGGTACTCCGGAGATTATGGATTACGAAAAGGAGCCTTGTTTTGAGTACGGCAAAGAATGGCCCCGCAAGAATCGTGAAAGTTCTCCCATTGGCAATGCCCGAAAATGCACCTACTGTATTCATCGGGTGGAAAAAGGAATATTGCCGGCCTGCGTGACTACCTGTATCGGTGATGCCACCTATTT
>CAZSOB010000060.1:0-2631 GCA_964608155.1 uncultured Desulfobulbia bacterium | reverse complement strand
AATGTCCTTCTCCACATGAATCTGGATTCCATGATGTCTTGGATGGGTATTCTCTACTCCTCTTATTTTGGCATAATTATAATTGAGCTTTGGTTCGCGCTGCGCGGCGATCTCGTGGAGACGGCCAAGACCGGCAACGGCGGCTCTCGTACCCTGGCCCGCCTTCTATCTTTTGGCTCCACCGATACGTCGACTGAGGCCAGGGCCGCTGATTACGCCAAACTGCGGGTGTTGGGCATCATTGGTGTTCCCCTGGCCATCGCCTTTCACGGCGGAGTTGGTGCCCTTTTTGGTGTAATTCAGGCGCGGCCGCATTGGAATACCCCGTTGATGCCCATTACCTTTCTCATCGGGGCGCTGGCTTCCGGCGGAGCCTTGCTGACGGCAGTGGTCTATATCTGGGGCCCGGATAAGAGTAAGGAACAGTTAAATGATATTATGAAGTTCCTCGGCAAGATTGTTCTGGCCCTGGTGCTCTTTGATTTCCTCCTGGAGATCTCCGAATTTCTCATCGGTCTGTACTCCGTGGCTCCGGCTGAACGTCTGCCCTTAGAAGCCATCCTGCATGGTCATTTCTGGTATGTCTTCTGGATTGTTCATTTCCTCATCGGGGTGGTTATCCCGGTGATAATCCTCTTCGCCAAGGCTGTACCCAAGGGCCGGCCTGATAAACCGGCGGGCGGAGCCATTGCCTTTGCCTGTCTGCTGGTGGCCGTAACCTTTATCGCCGTCCGCTTTAATATTGTTATTCCGGCCCAGATTAACCCCGAGATCCCCGGCCTGCAATACGCCTTCAGCGGCCCCGGTCTGAAATACACCTATCTGCCCACGACCATGGAGTGGCTGGTATCTATCTGGGTAACTTCATTTGGCGTCCTGCTCTTTCTGATTGGTGAAAAATTATTGCCCATTGTCAAGCCGGAAAACAGGGAGGTGGCCTAATGAGTACCGTGAAAAAACAAAAAAACAACAAGATTGAGAGAGTTATGAACAATATTGAAATTGATGGTCAAAAATTAGCTATGAACCGCCGCAGTTTTTTGAAAAGCAGCGCTTTTTTTGGCGGGGTGCTGGCCGTTAGCCAGTTGCCGGGTATGGGGATGTTCAGCAATGACAAGGCCAGGGCGGCAAGTAGTTTTGTTACCAATGCCTATCCCTTTGACAAGGCGGATACGGTGATCTACAGCTGCTGTCTGCAATGTCATACTGCCTGTACCATTAAGGTAAAGGTCTTTAATGGTATCATGGTAAAGGTGGACGGCAATCCCTATAGCCCGGTTAATATGCATCCGCATTTGTCTTATGATACCTCGCCCCGGAAGGCAGTTCTCTACGATGGCCGCCTCTGCCCCAAGGGCCAGGCCGGTGTGCAGACCATGTATGATCCTTATCGAATCCGGAAGGTTCTAAAACGTAAACCAGGTACCCGGAGGGGAGACAGTAAATGGGTTACCATTGATTTTGATAAGGCCGTCAGTGAGATTATTAACGGTGGCAATCTCTTTGGCGAGGGGCAGGTTGAAGGCCTGAAGGATATTATGGCGGTGCGTGATCCCAAGCTGATGAAGGCTTTAAAGGACGATGCCAAAAAGGTGGCGGCGGGCGGGATGAGCGCCGCGGAGTATCAGGCCGCGCACCGAGCCCATCTTGACAAACTCATTGATCCGGATTTTCCTGATCTGGGGCCTAAAAATAATCAGTTTGTTTTTCTGGCCGGCCGTATTGAGCACGGCCGCAAGGAGTTTACCAAACGCTGGGTTGGTGATTCCTTTGGTTCTGAAAACTGGTTTGAACATACTACGGTATGTGAACAGTCCCATCATATTGCCACCAAAAAATTTGGTTCTACTTATATCGGCGGTAAATATAATCCTGGTCTGAAAGAGGTCTTTGAAAAATATAAAAACGGCCCGGATCATTTTAAGCCGGATATTCCTAATTGTAAATTTGTCATCTTTTTCGGTACCAGCCCCTTTGAGGCCAATTTCGGGCCCACTAATTGGTCGTCATATATTACCAACGCCCAGGCCCGCTACGGCCTGAAGATTGCCGTGGTTGATCCCCGCTGTAGTCATACGGCGGCCAAGGCCAATTTCTGGCTGCCGGTGAAACCGGGCCAAGACGCAGCCCTGGCCTTTGGTCTCGCCCGCTGGATTATTGATCACAAAGCCTATAATGAGGCCTATTTAAGGGCCGCCAACCGCAGCGCCGCCAAGCTGAATGGCGATACCACCTGGTGCGATGCCAGTCATCTTGTCCTGCTTGATAAGGACGGTAAAACCGCCCTGAAATTCCTGCGCAGCGATGACGCGGCCATTAACGCCGAGCATCATCTTCTCACCAGCGTTAATGGCAAACTCGTGGCCATTGAGCCCTATAAAAAGGACGATAAGCCGGTGGTTGGTGATCTGCTGGCCGAGGGTGAAATCAACGGGATGAAGTACAAGACTGTCTTCGCGGTATTACGTGATCTGGTCAGCGAACGAACCGTTGAGCAATGGGCCGGGGAGTGTGGTCTGCCAGTTCAGCAGGTGATTGAGGTGGCAAAAGAATTTACCAGTTACGGCCGCCAGGCGGTGGCGGATATGTACCGCGGCCCGGTGCAGCATACCAATGGTTATCATAATGGCC
>CAZSOB010000059.1:0-7362 GCA_964608155.1 uncultured Desulfobulbia bacterium | reverse complement strand
TTGGCCAAATTGTCACGTGCCACAGCCGAGGCAGGTTTAAATATATCAC
The DNA here is from genome assembly GCA_964608155.1 of uncultured Desulfobulbia bacterium. Taxonomy (GTDB): domain Bacteria; phylum Desulfobacterota; class Desulfobulbia; order Desulfobulbales; family VMSU01; genus JAADIV01. The sequence goes on along the minus strand of CAZSOB010000059.1, from coordinate 7,313 downwards.
TGCCGCAGATTAAGTCGGCTGGCAGGGGGATGATATTGTTCTTTGCCTCCAGCTTGACTTTCTGCCAGATATCCCTCTGAAAGTCAGGCATCATCTCACAACCAAAGTGGGGCCGTAAAAAGCCGGCCGGGATACGGCAATAGTGCATGAGCGCCTCGGCAAGTAAGGTTCCGGAGCCGCACATGGGGTCAATAAGGGGGCGTTCGCCCTGCCATTCGCTGAGTCGGATTACGGCCGCGGCCAGGGTCTCCTGCATGGGGGCCTCAAGCGCGTCGTCGCGGTATCCCCGCCGGTGCAGTGAGCCGCCGGACAAATCCAGGCTGATGGTGGCCCGATTGTTATTGATATAGAGATCCAGCCAGAGGTCTGGGTTGCGCCGGTCAATATCCGGACGACACCCGGTATCACGTTTGAAATAATCAACCACGGCATCCTTAAGGCGGAGAGCCGCGAATTGTGAGTGATTGATTTTGCTTTTGTTTACCGTGGCCTTAACCGCGAAACTATTGTTGGTATTCAATAATTCCCGCCAGGGAATTTTACCAGCGGTTTGATAAAGGTATTTGGCACTGTGGCAGTCAAAGGTGATGAGCGGGGCGGTTATCCTGGAACATAAACGAGATTGATAATTAATCCGGTATAAGGCCTTGGAGGTGGCGCTGAAATGCAGACCTCGATAAACCGGTTCAATCTGTGAGGCGCCAAGTTCGGATAATTCTGCTGCCGCGGCCTCGCTGAATCCATCGGCAATCTGGGCAAAAAAGCGGTTGTTTTTCTGGTATGAAAACATTAGGTTAGACTCTTAATTAGTTTAATGTTGGGTTTCGCAAAAACGGCTCAACGCCAACCTACATTCACCAACACTTTTGGAGAAGTTACCTTAATTTACAATAATCTTATCGTTGTCGGCGGGGAGAATGCGGGCCTGAAGTTAAGGGACGCGAGTGAAGCCGCGTAAATAAATAGGTTTATGCATTTATCAGTGCTTTCCTTTATAACCATAATTGCCGTTGAAAAAAACTAAAATATCGCTTGCCAGCCCCATATACCATTGCCACCTGTAACTATTCAGCGTGGTGCATAGAAGTAACAATAACCCCAGAGCGTAACTGTTCAGCAGTGCTCCAGCTCGGAGTCTGCGCTTATCTTGTTCATTTAGGACTTCGAAGCATACTTTGGTATTCGAGAAGGCCTAAATTGGCGAAGATGGGGGCTGCTGAATAGTTACTGCCACCTTTAATATGCCGACTATTGACGACTTTCCCATCCCTGATTTTATCTGTGAACATTTTCTTGCCATTATAAATGGTGCTCCAACAGCTGATATTCAGGCCCTGGTTAGAATGAATCCAGAGCTTGCCCGTGGTCTCAGGTCCTCCGCTGCCAATCTCAAGATTATTCGTCAACGTCTGGCCCTGCAGTTGAAGGATAAAGGGCCGCTTGCCCCAAATTTATTTTATATTCTGCGTAATTCCGGCTTTAATCTTGAGTTTATCGCCATTCTTTCAACCCAGGTACTTGGCTTATTCGGGTCTGATCTGGCCGCAGTCTTTGGAGCCGCCCAAACCATGGGTGCCATGCTGGTTGATGAGCGTCAGCCGGTGCGGGCCGTTGCCATTGACCTTTTAAGCCCCGCGGATCCTTTAGCGGGGCGCAATGTATCAGTGGGGCTTAAACATTTGGCCTCTGAGCTTGAGCCGTTTCTGGGGCATATCAAATATCTGATATCGGATAACAGCCTTCATGCCGCTGTTTCAGCCCCGGTGGATACCAAGAGGTGTGATCGTGAAAATAATCGTGAAATTAAGAAGTTGAACGGTGAACTTAATCGGGAGATCAGGGCACGTCAGCGCTTGGAAAAGGCCCTTAATGACAAGATCAATAAGAAGGATACGCGGCTTAAGGATCTAAAAGATCAGACTAACCGGGAGAAGGGGAGGCGCCAGGAGCTGGACAGAGAGGTTAAATCATTAAGGGGTAAACTGGTTAGGCTGGATGAGCAGACAGAGAAAAAAATTGAGCGGCAGGTTGAGCGGAGAATGAGCTCAAACATTCGAGACTGGCTGGTTGAGCCGCGAAAAATCGCGGCGGCAGTCCAAAAACTTGCTAAAGATAATGAGCGGGATATTAAACTCAAGGCGTTTAAAATACTTCAAGAGCAGGAAAAGATTGACCAGCATTACGCTAATCGCAGCACTTTGCGCCAGCGTCTGCATGATTTGGAAGATCTGCGGGGGCGGGTAGGGCAGGCAGCGAGAGAATCCTTAAATCCTCTGCCGGAACTTACCGTTGTAAACAAAGAGCTGGAAGGGGAGATGCAGGCGGTAAAAAAGCTCTTAGATGAGCCGTCCTCAGAAAACGGCTGGTGCCTTAAACTGGAGTTGAAAATAAATCAGGCCGCAAGTCAAACAGAGTTTAACGCTATCAATAAACTGCTTGAGCAACTGGCGGCCTTGGATCTCTTAAATAATGAGGCCGAGCGGCTTTATAAGCTTTATCATAACGGTCTGGCCCGGCTCTACGAAAAATACAGTCCCAAGGTTGCCGTTTCTGGCAAATCAGTCAATCCCATTCAATTAATCCAGGATTGGCATAAGATAAAGGCACCATTTGTTTTGGTAGTTGACGGTTATAATGTTATTTTCAGTATGGCTGAGGTTTTCAGGTGTGATTATGAAGATGGCGGCAAGCCGGGGGCTGCCGCCCGCCGCCATCTATTACAAATCATTGAAGACATTCTGTATAACTCAAATTGCCTCGCGGAGGTGTTTTTTGATGGTGAGGAGGCGGGGCAAAGTAATTTCAGCCCGCGGGTGCGTGAGGTATTTTCGGGCGGCGGCACTCGGGAGGTACTTAATCGGGCTGACCGGGCTATAATTGATTATTTATCCTCCCTGTCGCCCGTTCAGCGGGATATGCCGCGTATTATCATCACCGATGACCGCGAACTTCAGAACCTGGCCCGTCAACAGCAGGCCAGGATTATGCCGCTGGCCCAGTTTGCCGCTCTGAGGCAGGGCTGAGGGGGGTGCCGTTAAGGGTAGGGCGCTTACCCTTACGGTTAATTATATTACAGAGTGAGCCCGCAGATTAAGACACCCGGGAATCCAAGGCCCATTGATTGATTTTATCCTGAAAGAATGGCTGTTAATTGTCTCTGGTGTTGGCTTTGTTCTGACATCAGTCTATACTGGACATCTCCCAGCCTATTCAACTCAAGAACTACAGGTGTTGTTCATCCTGTTGACGCTTTTTATTGCAGTTAACGGGCTTCAGCATAGCGGATTGATATCAAAGTTATCCCAAAGGCTCGAGACTGGAAGAGTCATACCATTGAAACTGGTGGCAACGACATTCTTCTTCTCAATGCTGATTACAAATGATGTTTCCTTAATTGTAATTGTACCGTTAACTCTGGCACTTAATATAAATCGTAAGGATATTCTGGTTATCTTTGAAGCGTTAGCCGCTAATGCGGGGGCTGCATTAACACCCTTTGGGAATCCACAGAACCTTTTTATATACTGGTTTTATAATTTACACCCTGTACAATTCATTACAACTATTGTTCCTTTTTCGTTGGTTTTCCTGTTTATCCTGGTTAGTGCGTCGTTTCTCGTTAAAACTAAAAGCACGATTAACCATTCAGTAGAAATTCAACGGGTTCATAACTCTGCATACGCCTATGGAATCCTGCTTATAATTGTTCTTTTGTCAGTTCTGCATGTGCTGCCGGTTATGGCCGGACTTTTGGTTATCGTTTATGCACTTTTATTTGACCGGAAAGCACTCAGTGTTGACTATGCGCTTTTATGCAGTTTTTTCTTCTTTTTTGGTCTTGCTGATAACATGAAAATGCTGCTGGCAGCGGAAATACAGCATTCCGGGCATGTCTTTGTGCTTTCTGCCTTTGCCAGTCAGATTATAAGCAATGTTCCAGCAACACTATTGTTTGCAAAATTCACCTCAAATTGGAAGGCGCTGCTATGGGGGGTGAATGCCGGAGGTTTTGGTAGTTTATTCGGTTCACTGGCAAATCTGATTGCTTATAAAATTTATGTCACACATGATAATGCAAATAATTCAGCTATGTTCACCGTTAAATTTCTTATAATTGGATACGCAGCCTTTTTTCTGTCTATAGGGTTGTATTTTTTGTTATATGGGCTTCAGTGAAAGATGGGCGGCCTTTTTTTACTGACCGTGAGTGAACAGGGGGGCACCCATAAGGGGTGCCCCTACATTTGCAAACCGATCAACCGATTGATTATTAGCCACCTTTTCCCAATTGCCCTGTTTTGAGCAGGGCATTTGTAAGTTCGTGAACCTCCGCCTGGCGGCAGGTCGGAAAACGTAATAAAACCCGGCCGCTGCCCGCGTCGAGAGTGGATAAAATTGCCAAGCCGTCATAGCCCTCCAGAATAAACTTAAAAAAGGCTATTCGCCGGGGTGAAATGGTGAGTTCCAGACCACCAAAAGATTTATCCTCAGCTGCCGTCTGGTCTATTCTACGTTTCTCAAACACTTATATCCTCATGCACATCGCTTAATAGCTGCCGGTAGCGATCCAGGACAGGATCAACGACCTCGGCGATAAATTCCTCGGTCTGCTGCCGGGCCCGGCCGGTAAACTGGCCGGTCTCACCAACCATATTCAGGAGATCCGCCTCTGTAAAGGGGATACCGGCGTCATTCCCGAGTCTGCTCAGCAGGTCATTGCCGGCCCCTTCTTCTTTGACTAACCGTCCGGCAGCGAGTGAATGAAGCTTGATTATTTCATGGACATGCTGGCGGCTTTCTCCCTGTTCAACGCAGGCCATTAATATCTTTTCAGTGGCCATAAAGGGGAGCTCCTGCATGAGGTGACGTTCAATTTGTTTCGTAAAAACAACCATTCCGTCTGTAATGTTAACAAACAGTTTTAAAACTGCGTCAGTTAGTAAAAAGGCCTGGGGAATATCCATGCGGCGAATAGCTGAGTCGTCTAAGGTACGTTCAAACCATTGATTACTGTAGGTGGCGGCAAAGTTGGCCCAAAGTCCCATGAGTTTACGGGCCAGGCCGGTCATTCTCTCGGCCCGCATGGGATTTCTCTTATAGGCCATGGCTGAACTGCCCACCTGCTTTTTGGCAAAGGGTTCCTCCTGTACCTTGAGATTGGAGAGCAGGCGCAGGTCAACGGCAAATTTATGGGCTGTAGCCCCGATACCGGCCATGGTCTCGACCGTCTTCATGTCTAATTTACGGGTATATGTCTGGCCTGTAACATCAAAAATTGCGCTGAATCCAAGCTTTGCGGCAACAAGTTCATCAAGTTTTCTGACTTTGTCGTGGTCGCCCTTAAACAATTCCAGGAAGGTGGCCTGAGTGCCCACTGTGCCCTTGGCGCCCCGAGCCTTGATTTGAGTCTCCAGATGCTCGATATAGTCGAGATCCATCAGCAGATCCTGAAGATAGATGGTGTTGCGTTTGCCAACGGTGGTGGGTTGGGCCGGTTGATAATGGGTGTAGCCCAGAGTGGCTTGATCTTTGTACTGCAGGGCGAAATTACGCAGATTTGCAATAAGATTTACTATGGACTTCTTGATAAGGGCCAGGGCTTTCTTCTGGTTCAGCAGGTCGGTGTTACAACCCACAAACTGCGATGTGGCACCGAGATGAATAATAGGTTCGGCCTTGGGGCATTGCTGGCCAAAGGCATAAACATGGGCCATGACATCATGGCGGATTTCCTTTTCCTTGGCGGCGGCGGTCTCAAAATTAATATCATGGGCTGCCGCTTTCATCTCGTTGAGCATTTCAGGCTTAATAATATCGCTTAAGCCAAGTTCATACTGAGCTTCAGCCAGGGCGATCCAGCATTGGCGCCAGGTGGCAAATTTATTCTGTTCAGAAAAAATAAACTGCATCTCTTTGCTTGTATAACGGCTGACTAATGGTTCCTGATAGATATTGTGGTTCATAAAGACTCCTTAATTAAGCGGTATATTTATTGTTAATAACGATATATCAGTTAGATAGAAGTAAAACTTGTTGGTCGTGTTTAATAAAATAATTAGTTAAGGCTGATATCTTAGCTCGTTTTAGCGCCCAATCAACCTATTTTGTTATTTTTTGTTTTCGAAAGGCCTGTTTTGGCAATGTCGCATAATGTATATTATGTTTAGTTTTGTTTAAATTAATAAAAACAGGGGGTTGTTGTATCCCCCTGTCAGATTATAGGATTTGGAATGTTTTTAGAAACCCAACGTTAGATGATAAGCCTGTTTATAGTTGGGTTTCGCAAAAACGGCTCAACGCCAACCTACGAAGAGGATTTACCCACACTTTCGCATACGATCTTTGTCGTACCGCTGGAGAAGTTACCATTCTGTCCCCTAAGTACCGTAAACGTATTGAGAATCAGTGGTGTCCGGTTATAGAGTTTTGCATTAATTTGAGTTGGTGGTTTTATGCCGGGAGACAGATTAAATTTTTCCTCTCAACCAAGGGGACTGAATTTTTTTCGCGTTTTTTGGCGAAAATCATTCTGTCCCCGAATCGGAAGCCTAAAAAAAATAAAATCAGACCCCTTTCCGCCGTAAGTTTATTGATAACAACGCCGGTTCTTAACCGGACATTACTGATTGAGAATAATTATTCTGTTTTTGGTATTAGAAAATCCAAAAGCTGTAGTTCTATGGTTCTCTGTCCTCTAAATTGGTTATAGCGCAGGTTAAAGGCAATGGTGCATGAATTACAACAATTAGAAAGGCTTTGGGCTGCCTGGGCTCCAAGGCCAAAACCAATACCTTTATACCATTTATGATTGAATGAGGCCTCAAAACGCAGGTGATTTTTGTCCCTGCCAATAAGGCGTACATTCCGCAAGGCGCAGTCCGTAAAAAAAATTGGCTCAGGATTACCCTGGCCGAAGGGCTGCAATAATTCATTAAAGTTTAGAAGTTCCTTGAGATCCATTTCCGGATTTATATATAAATCAAGCGGCTGAGTCGGCTGGCAGTCAAGCGCCTTCATCATCTCCCGGGTCTCTGTTTCAAGACGCTTCTTAAAGGCGGGCAGTTCTTTTTCGGCAAGCGACATCCCCGCTGCTGCGGCATGACCTCCAAAGGCAGTTAATAAATCACCGCATCTCTTTAATAATTCGTATATATTTACTCCTGGTATTGAACGTGCTGAACCACGTAGTTGGCCCTCTCCGGCCATAACAATTACCGGTCTGGCGAATTTGTCAACCATTCTGGAGGCCACGATACCAATAAGCCCCTCATGCCAGTCCCGGCCATGAATCAACAGGCAGCGGCTCTTGTCGG
>CAZSOB010000058.1:0-7570 GCA_964608155.1 uncultured Desulfobulbia bacterium | reverse complement strand
TTGCCTTCTCGCATACCTCTCTCTATGCTTCAAAGTCCAAAATGAACAGGAAAGCGCAGACTCCGAACCTGAGGCAATTCCGGAGTCTGCGCTTTCCTGAACAGTTACATTCAGTGGTTATTGCTAATTTCGGGCATTGTGCTGAATAGTTACGTTTTTTTGTATAAAAGCGTGATTTAAGCAAAGAAAATGTGGCGTTACCAGAAAAAACCTTATGTAGCTTGTTTAACCACAATATTAATTGCTGATTAGCAAGGTTTCAATGATGTTTTTATTATTCATAATAATAGGTATCATCCAGCCATTTGGAAGGGTTGTTTTTTACATATTCCGAAATTTGCCGGTGGGATTTTTCGTTACGGATAATGTGTTCATAATAATTACGCTGCCATAATTTTTTATCAAATCGTTGCCAATTTTTCTGTTTGACACCACAGATATATTCATTGGTGCTAATCGATTTAAATGCACCGACAATATCCCCAACCGTTTCCGTATGTATGGTGGACGCCCCCCGTAGGGGCACCCATTGTGGGTGCCCTTGATTGCTATATATCTGCGGTACATAAAAGGGTATCGACAGCCGTCAAAACATCATCAACCTCAACATTCTCCATACAGGCAAAATTATTCTGCCGGCAATGAGTTTTCATGCATGGGCTGCAGGGCAAAGGGCGGCGCAGAATAATATTATTTTTTGAAAAAGGGCCGGTGGTAACGGGATTTGTGGAACCGAATATCACCGCCAGCGGGGTCTTCAGAGCTGCTGCCACATGCATCAGACCAGAATCATTGGTAACAAATACCCGGCACCGCTCAATAAGAGCCATGGCCTCCGCCAGGCTTGTCCGGCCGGTTAAATCTATAATTTTTTTACAGCGCCGGGCAATAACAGCGGCGGTCTGCCGGTCATCATTGGTACCGAAGACCATTACGCGGGCCTGATATTTACGCTCTACCATCCGGGCCAAATCAGCGTATTTTTCGGCCGGCCAGCGTTTGGCAGGGCCATAGGCGGCACCGGGATTTAAACCGATTAAAGGCCCGTCCTGAGCCTTAATAAAGCGGGCCGCGGAATCCTTATCCTCCTGAGATACCTGGAGAAATAACTCATCCGACCCCAGTTCCAGACCGGCGTCGGCCAGCAGCCCCTGATAATAATGAACCTGATGAATTGTTTTTCTCTCTTTTTTAAGAGCAATGGCGTGACTAAGTAACATTCCCCGGCAATCACGACTATAACCAAGGCGAAGCGGGATACCGGCAAGTTTGACAATCAAGGCGGCCTCAAAGGCGTTTTGCAATAAAACAGCGAGGTCGAAATTTTGCCGCCTTAATTCCCGGCTTAACCGCCACATACCCGCTAAGCCGCTATGAACAGATCTTTTTTGGTAAGGGATAACGCGGTCAATATATGGGCTGGCACTGAATACATCAGCTACCCAGGGATGAACCAGGATGGATATCTCAGCTCCGGGAAAATTCTGACGGATTGTCCGCACCGCCGGAGTGGTCATTATGGCGTCACCAATCCAGTTAGTGGCCCGGATCAGTATCTTACGGGGCTGATATTCTCTGATTTGCATGAATGAAGAAAGAAAAAAGGAAAATTCAGGATAATTCTTCTTTTTGATCGCGGCTTAAAAGATCCCGCACCGCTTCAGCGCAAGGCTTATCGGCATAGATAACCTGATATATCTGTTCAAGGATGGGCATATCAACCCCAATTTTACGGGACAGAAGCCAGGCCGATTTGGTGGTTTTAACCCCCTCGGCCACCATCTTCATCTCGGCCAGAATATCCGTGAGGCTCTTTCCCTGCCCCAGCATCAATCCCACCTGGCGGTTGCGGCTCAGATCACCGGTACAGGTCAAAACCAGATCACCCATGCCGGCAAGACCGGAAAAGGTCAGGGGGTTGGCCCCCATTTTTACTCCCATACGGGTTATTTCGGCCAGACCTCTGGTTATTAAGGCCGCTCTGGTGTTGGTGCCATAACCTAAACCATCGCAGATCCCGGCGGCAATGGCGATTATATTCTTTAAAGGGCCGCCCAACTCAAGACCAATAACATCGGTGCTGGTATAAACCCTGAAAAATTCTGTAAAGAAGGTCTGTTGAAATACCCTGGCCTGCTTTATATCGGCAGAGGCCACGGTAACGGCGCTGGGAATACCAGCAGCTACCTCCTTTGCGAAACTGGGGCCGGAAAGAACACCTATGGGCAGACCTTTTCTTATATCCTCTATAACCCCGGTCATGGTCATCAGGGTATCGTTCTCAATACCCTTAACCGCTGACAACACATAGGTATCGTCATTGAGGAGAGGAGCCAGACTCTTAAATACCCCTCTGAAAACATGAGAAGGGACTACCATAACCACCATGGCGGCTCCCTTAACCATATTTATATCGGCGGTGAAGGTTATATTATCAAGTTTTATTCCGGGCAGATATAGTCGGTTTTCGGCCTCACGCCGGATTTGCTCAATATGCGCCGCCCGGTGACCCCAGAGGATTACCTGTCTGCCTTTGTCCGCGAGGAGCTTAGCGAGAGCCGTCCCCCAGCTGCCGGCCCCGATTACTATTATCTTTTCAGGAGGCATCATCCTCTTCTTCATCCGATGACGATGCCTGCTCAGCCAGCAAATCAACCGCCACCACTTTTTCGTCATCATTGAGATTAAACATCTTTACACCCTGGGTATTACGGCCGATTACCCGCATATTATCCATTCTGATCCGGATAATTTTACCGGCGTTGGTAATCATCATAATTTCATCCAGATCATTAACCTGAAGAGCGGCTACCACCTTACCGTTACGGGCACTGGTTTTAATGGCTATAACACCCTTGCCGCCCCGATGACGCAGGGGGTAATCATCGGCTGAACTGCGTTTGCCAAAGCCGTTCTCCGTTACCGTCAGAATAGATGATTCATTATTAATGACCACAGTACCGATAACCGCATCATCAGCGTCTAACCTTATGCCGCGGACTCCGGCTGCCGTTCTTCCTGTGGGGCGAATATCACTCTCTTTAAAGCGGCAGGCCTTGCCGTTTTGAGTGATTAAAAGAATATCATCATGACCAGAGGTCAGAACGGCGTAAATAATCTCATCATTTTCTTTAATAGTCAGGGCTATTTTACCGCCCCGCCGTGGTTTATTAAATTCTTGAATTCTGGTCTTTTTAACCACGCCATGCTTGGAAATCATCATTATAAAACGCTCTTTCCCCTCCTCAACTTCAAAACTCTCAACCGGCATTATAGCCGCCACCTTCTCTCCTTCCGATAGTTCTAAGAAATTAACAATGGCCTTGCCTTTGGCTGTTCTACCGGCGATAGGTATTTGATATACCTTGCGCCAGAAAACCTTACCAAGATTAGTAAAGAACATAAAAGTGTCGTGGGTTGAGGGCAGGTATATATTGGCAACAAAATCATCATCTGAAATATTGGTACCGGCAACCCCCTTGCCGCCCCGATGCTGGGCTCTGTATAACTCAATGGAATTTCGTTTGATATAACCCTTATGAGTAACAGTAACCACCATATCCTCTTTGGTAATCAAGTCTTCAGGCAGAATTTCATCGGGAATACTTATGATTTCTGTCCGTCGTTCATCACCATAGGTATCCCTGATTTCAATAAATTCATCACGGATTATCTTGATTACCAGATTTTCATCACTTAAAATTTCCTTAAAATAGATGATTTTTTTCTGCAACTCCTCATATTCATGAATAATTTTATCCCGTTCCAAGCCGGTTAAACGCTGAAGACGCATCTCAAGAATTGATTTTGCCTGAATCTCAGAGAGGCTGAACCGGGCAATAAGTGAAACAGCGGCATCACCGGGGCTGGCAGATTTTTTAATTATCTCCACCGCCTCATCAAGATTAGTAATGGCAATTTTGAGTCCTTCCAATATATGGGCTCGTTCCTGGGCCTTGTTGAGATCATACTCGGTACGTCGGTAAATAATGGTCTTGCGATGCAGAATAAAGTATTCAAGTATCTGTTTTATATTGAGAACTTCTGGTTTATTATTGACAATACTGAGCATAATAATGCCAAAACTTCTCTGCAAAGGGGTCAGTTTATAAAGCTGATTTAAGATAACCTCGGCATTGGCATCCTTTTTAAGATCCATAACCACCCGCATACCGTGCCGGTCTGATTCATCCCTGACCTCGGATATATTTTCAATTCTCTTTTCCTTAATCAAAGAGGCAATTTTTATGATTAAAGAGGCCTTGTTCTGTTGATAGGGGATTTCATCGACAATTATTGATTCCCGCTTGGTTTTTTTATTCTGTTCTATATGGGTCTTGGAACGAATCAGCACTGAGCCTCGCCCGGTTTCAAAGGCGGATCTAATTCCACCCCGCCCGCATATATAGGCTCCGGTGGGGAAATCAGGCCCGGTGATATGCTCCATAATCTCGTGGACGGTTATATTGGGATTTTCCAGAGTGGCAACAAGACCATTCATAACTTCGGTGAGGTTATGGGGGGGAATATTGGTGGCCATACCCACGGCAATACCGGCGGAACCGTTAACTAAGAGTAGTGGAACTTTGGTAGGGAAAATAAGGGGCTCGGTTAAACTGTTATCGTAATTTGGGACAAAATCCACCGTTTCTTTATCAAGATCAGCAATTATTTCCTGATCAAGTTTGGTCATTCTGGCCTCGGTGTAACGCATGGCGGCTGGTGAATCGCCGTCCACGGAACCAAAGTTACCCTGACCATCTACCAGGATATAGCGCATGGAAAATTTCTGGGCCATTCTGACAATGGTATCATAGGCAGCTGTATCACCATGGGGATGGTATTTACCAATTACATCACCGACAATCCGGGCTGATTTGACAAAAGGCCGGTTATGAAAAGTTCCTAATTCCCGCATGGCAAAAAGAGCCCGCCGATGAACCGGCTTCAGGCCGTCACGCACATCGGGAAGGGCCCGGCCAATGATAACGCTCATGGCGTAATCAAGATATGAATTCTGCAGTTCCTTCTCGATGGATATGGTTAATTCTTGGTTCTTTGTTTCTTCAATCATTGTTTTATAGTAACTTTTTGGTAACTATGAATTTGTTGGTAGTTTATTACGAAAATTAAGGGCAGATTTGATCTAAATATCAAGGTCACTTACTTCAAGAGCGTGATTCTGGATAAACTCCCGCCTGGGCTCTACCTTATCTCCCATCAAGGTAGTAAACATATCGTCGGCACTTTCCACATTATCTACTTTTACCCTTATCATCTGTCTTTTTTCGGGATTCATAGTAGTCTCCCAAAGCTGCTCCGGATTCATTTCACCCAGACCTTTGTATCTTTGCAGAGTACTTCCACGAAATGATTCTTTTTTTACCAGGGCGATTAACTCCCGCCAGTTTTCCGCTCTGATAGTTTTATTACCATTCTCTATAACAAAACTACCTTTAATATATTTTTTAATATTGGGATAAAGACCAATGGCCTGGCGATATTCCTTGATAAGCGGAATTTGCGGGCCAACAGTGGCAATCATATGAGATTTATCCTTAATCGCGGCACTAAATTCATAGCAGTCCGGTTTCCACTGGCAATTGCGAATAGGCCCTACACTTACCTGATTACTTTGCAGATCTGCCCGCAGGGAATTAACAAATTCTTCATCAAACTGGTCGGCTGAAACTACATTTTTTTCCAGTAAATAATTATTTAAATTCTCCCATATATTCATCCTGGCCAGATAATCGTTTATTCTTAAAAAAGATGTAAGTTGTTTTAATAACTTAATTAATTCATCTTTAACAATTAAGTCACCACTGTCAGTTTTAATATTGATGGTGGCCCCAGCCTGCTCAAAGAGATAATTATTGAGCAGATTGTCATCAACAAAGAATTTTTCATTCTTACCCCGTCCAAGACGATAAAGCGGCGGCTGGCCGATAAAGATATGACCGTTATCTATAAGCTCCGGCATCTGACGGTAAAAGAAGGTAAGTAATAAGGTTCGGATATGAGCCCCGTCAACATCGGCATCGGTCATAATAATAATTTTATGATAACGAAGTTTTTCCAGATCAAATTCATCTTTACCGATACCGGTTCCCAGGGCGGATATAATCTGTTTTATCTCCTCGCTGGTGAGAATTTTGTCGAATCTGGCCTTTTCAACATTCATAATTTTACCACGTAATGGTAAAATGGCCTGACATGATCTGTCACGACCCTGTTTGGCACTGCCGCCGGCCGAGTCACCCTCGACAATAAATATCTCTCTTTTTACCGGATCCTTAATCTGGCATTCCGCCAGTTTACCGGCCATGAGTAAATCAATACCGGAATTCTTCTTTCTTGATAATTCCTTGGCCCTTCGTGCCGCTTCCCGAGCCCTTGCTGAATCAACCGCCTTGGATAAAATTTTCCGGGCAATTTGGGGATTTTCTTCAAGATAACTCGATAATTTTTCATTACATATCGACTCAACTATGGATTTAACCTCGGAATTCCCCAATTTAGTCTTGGTCTGGCCCTCAAACTGGGGATTAGGAACTCGTACCGATATAACGCAGGTAATACCCTCTCTGACATCATCACCGCTTAGTTTAGCCCGTAAATTTTTTGGGATATTATCATCATTGGCATATTTATTTACGCATTTTGTCAGGGCGCCTCTAAAACCGGCTACGTGAGTACCGCCTTCCCTGGTATGAATATTATTGACAAAGGAAAATAATCTCTCGGCATAACCGTCAAAATACTGAAAACAAATTTCCACCTGCACATTATCTTTTTCACCACTTAAAAAAACTGGTTCCGGAAAAATTACTGTTCTATTACGATTCAGGTACCCCACATAGGAGAGAAGACCACCCTTATAATGAAATTCATCTGAGGCCCCGCTCCTTTCATCCTTTAAAATTATTTTTACATTCTTGTTTAAAAAGGCCAGTTCTTTTAATCTAACCTTGATTATTTCATAATTAAATTCGGTGGTTTCCGTAAATATATCCGGATCAGGAATAAAGGTTATCTTTGATCCAGTTTGTGAGGTGTCACCGATTATTTTGACATCGTCCGTTTTGATGCCCTTTTCATAATGTTGCTGATAGATATGGCCCTGGCGTTTAATATCGGCTATCGCCCATAAACTCAAAGCATTAACCACCGATACCCCTACTCCGTGCAGACCGCCCGATACCTTATAGGTGGAATGATCAAATTTACCACCCGCGTGCAGGGTACCCATTACCAGTTCCAGGGCAGAAACCCCCTCTGTAGGATGTATATCTGTGGGTATACCACGACCGTTATCCTCTACACTTACCGAGCCGTCTTTGTTAAAAATTACCTTTATGAGAGAACAATAACCAGCCAGAGCCTCATCAATACTATTATCAACCACCTCATATATTAAGTGATGGAGGCCTTCTTCAGCCGTATTACCAATATACATTGAAGGTCTTTTTCTTACTCCTTCAAGACCGGAAAGAACTTTTATATTGCTGGCGCCGTACTCTTTGTTTTTTTCCACTTTAAAATACCTTTTTTAAGTAATCGTTATACC
>CAZSOB010000057.1:0-7598 GCA_964608155.1 uncultured Desulfobulbia bacterium | reverse complement strand
GGGAACATGAGAAAAATTATGAAAATTATCGGAGTGTCGGCGGTATTATTAATTGCTGTGGTGGTGGGGCTTAATATTTTTGTTAAGTCATATCTGACCGATGCCCGAATAAAGACCTTGGTGGTGCCGCCAGTCGAAAAGGCCTTGGGGCGGCAGGTGACTATCGGTAGCATTAAGGTTAGTCTGTTCAGCGGGATAACCATCAATAATTTTGCGGTGAAGGAGCAGGATGGTCAGACTGATTTTATTCATGCCCGGGCCTTTAAAATCAGTTATGACCTTCTGCCACTTTTGGATAAAAAGCTCCGGGTAAGTGAAATTTTATTAGACTCGCCCAATATTAAGCTGATCCGTGGCCTTGATGGACGGTTTAATTTCTCTTCCTTGATCCCTAAGGAGGGGAAAACAGCCTCCCGGCAGGTCAATACCACCGGGGAGGCTGCCGCTCTGCCTTTGGCCTTGACGGTGGATAGGATAAGGATCGTTGATGCTGTGCTGACGGTGCGGGATGCCAAAAAAGAGCTGCCGGATACAGATGTTAAGGCTAACATGACCATGCGGGTTAAGCTGGGGCCTGACTTTGATCTTTCCAAGATAGATTATCGCGGCAAACTAAATATGCAGGTCAAGGCTCTCTACGGCCGCCTTGCACCCCAGGCCGATTTTCAGGTGAGTTTTACCCCCAGGCAGCTTGTGTATACCGTCCAGGCCAAGCTGGACAAGGAACAAGTAGAATTAAAGGGGCAGGTTGATAATTATCTCCAACGACCTGATATTCTCTTAAATATTACCAGCAAGCAACTTAATCTTGCCTATCTTGCCGCCCTTCCGGCGGCCTTACCTGCTAAGTCCAAGGCCGAGTCTAAACCAGTCAGAGGAGTTTCCCCATACGGCTCTAAAACCGCCATTGCTGCCACCTTGCCGCCGCTTTACGCCCATGGAGTGATTAAGGTTGACCAGGCCCTGTATAAGAAATTAACCATTAATAATTTTGTGCTGCCGTTTGAACTCAAAAACGGGGTGTTCAGTGTTAAGGAGATGAAAGCGGAGGTGGCCGGTGGTCGGCTTGTTGAAAATCTACGGGTGGATCTCAATAAAATTGATCCAGTCTATAGTGGCAATATAAAGTTGTCGGCCCTGATGATCGATAAACTTGGTGATGGTTTGGGGCAGTCCTTTGGCAAGATGATCAAGGGGCGTCTGCAATCCACCATTAATTTTTCCGGGGCTGGTTTTGAGGCGGCGGCCGTTAAAAGGTCATTAAGTGCCGTGGCGAACTATAGTTTGACTGATGGGGTTATTAAGCAAAGTCCTTTGACGGAAGCCATATCCGCCTTGCTTGGTCTGCCGGAACTCAAAACCATCGCCTTTAAGGATATGGGCGGCAGAATTAAGTTGTTAAAGGGAGGGAAGATAAAGCTTAACACCACCTTGAGCAGTCAGGGATTATCTGCCACTACAGATGGTACCGTTAATCTTGATGGTGCCCTTAATCTGCCGGTAGATATTAAGATATCCCAAGGTCTGGCCCAGAAAATCAGGAATAAGACTCTGAAAAAAGCGTTGGCGACGAGAAACGGCGGTACAGCTATTAAATTTAAGGTCGGCGGCACTTATGCCAATCCAAAGGTGGCTCTTGATCCTTCATTTATTAAAGCAGTGGCCCGGAAGGCGGTTAAGGCAAAGGTTATGGAACAATTAGATAAGGTGATAAAGAAGAATGATGCCAAGGCCGCCCCGGGGATACAATTATTAAAGAGTTTTTTCGGGCAGTAATTTGCCGAGCTTCAGTGAAGCATGAGCGGCGCTTCCTATCTATGTGTGCTGCATTTTGTAGGGAGCGCCGTTAGGGCAGGCAATTAATTAATCTCAATCTGCAATAATTTGTCACCCGCCTTTAATGACTGGCCCAGTTCAGCAAAAATTTCGTCAACCGTGCCATCTACCTCGCTGTTTACCGGAGTTTGCATCTTCATGGCCTCCATGATGAGCAAGGTGTCTCCGGCCTTTACCTGCTGGCCCTCTTCCACCTTTATATCGCAGACATTGGCGGCGAATGGAGACCGCATGTCACCGGTCTGAGCCAGTTCCGCGATCTCCTTGCTGCTGATTTCAGGCGCTTTAGCGGCTGTTGCTCCAGATGTCTCTTCCTGGAAGCTGTAGATCCTTTGCTGGTGATCTACATTCAGATAGATATTCCACTTGCCCTCATTTTTATCTAATTGCTTGGGGCCGATTTCTATTATATGCTCTTTGCCGTAATGATCCTTGAAGTGGAGGGTCTCTCCCACCTGATATCCGCCCCGCCGCAGAAAAATACTGGGCGGCAGGACATAGACATGGCCGAATTCTTCTTCAAATTTAAAGAATTCAACTGCGTCGTTGGGGTGCTGGAGGTAAAGTACCAGTTGCTGCTCGGTGGGTTCCGTCTCAAGGCGTTTAGTCAGGGATGCCCGTTCCTGGTCAAGATCAATATCTTCTATCTCTTCCCTGCCGCCCTCCTGGGCCAGTATATCCTGCCACTCGGATCCGAATACCTTTTCATATATCCAGTCAGCGGGCTGGTAAAAGGGAAAGGGGCCGTATTTGCCGAGGAGGAGATTCTTCAGGTCGCCGGAGGGGTTGCCGTAGCGCTCGCCGCCCAGGACGTTACTTACTGCCGTGGTCCAGATGATCTGGGAGCCGGGAGTAACACTCCACCAGTTGCCAAGCTCAATCTGCACCTTGGGTAGTTCCTCATGGAGGATGCGGGGCATCTGATCTAAAAAGCCGCCCTTAACAGCCTGCTCAAAGCTGGAACCCATGGCTCCGCCTGGTAATTTATGGATTTGAACGGTGGGCGAGAAACCCTTGAACTGGGACTCGAAATAGTCATAATGCTCCCGCTCGTTACGGAGAACCTCAGATGTCTCAATTACTGCCTCGACATTAACTCCGGCTGGATTCTTATCGTAGTCCCTCAGGGTGTCAATGACGGTGAGAATGGGAGGCGGGCCGTAATAACCGGTGAAGGCGTGGTCGGCGGCGTCAATAATCTCCGCCCCGTTTAAGACGGCGGCGGTTATCCGGCCCACGTCATTACCGTCGGTGTTATGTCCGTGATAATGGATGACGAGATCAGGAAATTTGTCCTTGATGGCCGCTACCAGGCTGCCAATGCGTTTAGGAGTGCCAAGGCCGCCGTGGTTTTTGATGCAGAGGAGAATGTCATCTCCGGTAACCGCAATAATTTCAGCTACCTTGCTTAGGTAGTAATCGTTGGTATGTTCGGGGCCGGTGGAAAAGCAGATGGAGGGCTCCAGGATTTTACCGGCGGCCTGTACCTCCTCGAAGACGGCCTGCATATTGGGAATATGATTCAAAAAATCAAATACCCGCCAGACATCAACATATTTGGCAAACTCACGCACTGTCTGGCGGATTACATTTTGCGGGTAGGGCCGGTAGCCAAAGAGGTTAACCCCCCGGCACAGGGTCTGAAACATGGTGTGGGGCATCTTTTCGCGCAGGAGCTTGAGCTTTAGAAAAGGATCAACCTGTTTGCGCAGAATATCCACATGTATGGAGGCCCCGCCGGTGATTTCGAGAGAAAAGTATTTAGCCTTTTCCCGGGCTGGGGCGGCGAGGAGATCGGTGTGGAGCAAAATACGGTTTTTGAAATCGGACTGTGAGAGGTCACGAGCCGTGTTGGTGATGAAGTAACCGTCTGTACCACGGATGGTGGACAGTACTTCTTTAATACTCATGCCTTGAATAATGTGTTCCATGTTGAAATTCCTTAAATCGCGTATGGGTTTTCCTGCCGAAAGTGGATCTCGGCAATCAATCTGGCTATTTTATTTACTTCGGTTTTCTGATCGGTGTACTCAAAGAGATGAGTATGAGTGTCGAGGTAGGAGGTGTCAAACCGGCCATTCTGAAAGTCCTGATCATTAACTAAGTTCTGGTAAAATGGGATGGTGGTTTTAGGCCCGGCTATAACAAAGTTATGCAGGCAGCGCCGCATGCGGTCTACGGTCTCATTCCAGGAATAACCGTGTACCGTCAGTTTTACCAGCAGGGAGTCATAGACCTCTGGAATCTTATAGCCCTGATAAACGAAGCCGTCTAAACGGACGCCATAGCCGCCGGGAGAGCGATATACTGAAACGGTTTTGCCGCCCTCGGGCATGAAGTTATTTTGCGGGTCTTCGGCGTTAATCCGCATCTCAATGGCGTGGCCGCGGAGCTGGACATCATCCTGGCTGAAGGATAATTTTTTACCCATGGCCAGTTTGATCTGGGTGCGGACAATGTCGATGCCGGTAATCATCTCGCTTACCGTGTGTTCGACCTGCACCCTGGTGTTGATCTCCATGAAATAAAAATTCATCTCACGATCCACCAGAAATTCCACTGTTCCGGCATTGGTATAATTAGCCGCCCGGGCTGCCACAACCGCAGTCTGGCAGATGGTATCCAGTAATTTTTGATCTTTAATCAGTGAGGGGGCAATCTCTACCAGCTTTTGATTGCGGCGCTGTATGGAGCAATCCCTGGTGCCGAGATGAATAACTGTGCCCAATTTGTCGGCAATTATCTGCACCTCAACATGTTTGGGGGTGAGGACTACCTTTTCAAGATAAACCCGGTCATCATTAAAGGCCGCTTTAGCCTCGGAGCGGGCTAAGGGAATTGACTCAACCAGTTCGGCCTCGGTTTCAATGCGGCGGATACCGCGGCCACCTCCGCCTGAGGTAGCCTTCAGCATGATGGGATATCCATATTTACGGCCGAACTCCACTGCTTCAGTGGTGCCGGCCTCACCGGCGCTGAGGTTACTGGTGCCGGGTACCATGGGGATATTCGCATTGGCCATGATCTCGCGGGCAATTACCTTGTTGCCGAGGTTTTCAATAACATCGCTGGACGGGCCGATGAAGATAAGCCCGGCATCCTCGCAGGCCTTGGCAAAGGCGGGATTCTCGGCCAGAAATCCATAGCCCGGATGGATGGCGCAGGCCCCTACCTTTTGGGCGGCGGCAATGACCTTACTAATATTGAGATAATCGACCCTGGGCCCGTCGCCAATGCATACGGCCTCGTCCGCAGCCCTGATGTGAAGGGCCTCGTTATCTGGTTTCTCGTAGATTGCAGCGGCGGTATATCCCAACTCCTGTACCGCCCTTATTATACGCAGAGCAATCTCACCTCGATTGGCGATTAAAATCTTCTTTTTCACTATGGGGTACCTCTTATTGCTTAAATTATTGGCTGAATTTATGCCGCAGGCCTTTCATGCCCACGGCAGTAATCAGGGTGGGCTGGGAACCCGTCTCAGGAGACGACTATCACATTGTTCCGAGCATGGATCAGATTACAACTCAACTAATTATAATATCATATTATTATTTTATGCGAAACCCCTCTCTTGTGAATTAGGGAAGAGGCGTTTGTTTAATAATAATCAGGGCTATAAAAAAGGCCCCGCGTCCTGGATAGGGTGCGGGGCCTTTGGCTCACAAAAACATTAGTGAGGTTTAGTAACTATTCCGGATCATCATGACACAGGTCACAATCCTGTGGGATACTGTTACCCTTGGAATCAACATGCGAGTCATCATGACAGCGCCAGCAGCCCCAGCCCTCATCGGCCCGCTGATGGCCAATGTCACTGCCGTATGTACCCCATTTAATTCTCATATCAGGCCAAACATTGTCAAGATAAGAACTAAGGATAAATGCGCCAGCCTTTTGCAGATCTGCCTCGTGTGCGTTGGCAAATGCCTGTCCGTGACGTTTAACCTGTAACTTTATGAGATACTTGGTCATCTCGGCCTTGGCTTTAGCACGGCTCTTGTATTGCTTGGTAATGGCGGTAATGCAATCCTCTCTGATACCAGGAATATCCGGATTTATTCTTTTGCTGTAGAGACCGAGATCAATCATGTTATCAGGCAGATCAAATATATGGGTGGGGCGGTTGTGACAGTCAATACAGTCCATCGTCCGCCACTTGACATTTTTAGAAAGCTTTATGTCGGTATCGATAAATTCATCTTTAGAGCCGTCGGCCCTGGTGACCTTGACCTTGGAGATGTGATGACGTTTTTTGTCGGCCAGGTATTGAATTTTAACACCATTACTGACGTGCCAGTGAATACCCTCATATTTGCCGGTTATTCTGTTCATGCCGCCAATATGAAGGGCAATATTATTAATGGTGGGGGTCTTTTGATCGTCATTTGTAAAGTGAATAAAGGTCTTTACCCGTTTGCCGCTGAATTTTTCCGGCCAATGACACTGCTCGCAGGTATCACGCGCTGGCCGCAAATTCTGAACCGGATCTGGGATAGGCCGGTCGTAACTGTTGGTGAGTACTCCCCAGACCTGGCGCAGACCGGAAATTTTGGCCTTGACAAACCAGCTTACCCCGGGGCCGATATGGCACTCAACGCAGGCTACCTTGGCGTGCGGGGAACGTTTGTAGGCTGTATATTCAGGAGCCATAACCTTGTGACATACCGTGCCGCAGAACAGCGGAGAATCAGAGAACTCATAGCCTTCAAAACCGATAACTGTGAGCAGGGTGAAAAATAAGACGGTGAGTATTATTAGCCAGATAAGCAGCTTACGATGCTTATGATCGCTCAGATTAATCTGCAGATGCTCTCTTGCAATGCCGTATTTATACCATTGTCGGCGGCGAAGAAAGGCGGCAAGGGGGATCAGTATTAATCCCGTTATCATGCCGCCAGGCAGTATCATGAAGGCAAAAATCGAAATATATACATTGTTGGTCAGGCCGAATATCTCAACAATAAGACCTAAGACCATTAAGGTTGCAGAGACTGTGGTCAGCATAACGCCGATCAGACCAAGTGGTGAACGCCACATGCCTCTTATTAAATGTGACCAGCCACCTCGCTCGCTTGTTTCTTCTGTAGACATCATTTCTCCTCTGATTTTCACAACTTGCTGAAATGTTTAATTATCAAAACTTGATTCCCCAATAAGTTTTCCAATGCAAAAACGATGAAAGGTATAAAACATTTTTTCTTAAAGTACAATCCGCAAAATACGTTTTTTGTAAAATATTTATATAACTATCCAATAATACGCCTAATTTCCATGCTTAATATTTTTATTGAATGATCCTTTAAAGGTTGACGGTACAAACTAAAAAGGTAAGATAATAATATTATGAGGCATAAAAGAGATGGTGGTCAGGCGGATTGCCCCGCTGAATTAACTATGGAATCTAAGGACTTGATAATTGACCAGCTCTGGGAGAGAGGAGAGGTCTTTTTTTCAACGAATTACGGCGAGAAATTTCAGGTTGTATTCTCCAGGATGCATGGCTTTTTTGACCTGATTATTGCCAGTAAGAAAGAGGCCATGGGATTTATTACCCTGAAAGATGAGGCCCGGGGAAAATATTCAATTGTTAATGATACGGCGATCAACCTTCATCCATCTTTTATAAACACTCCAGGGCATGGTATTGAGGTAAAAAAGAAGTATCGTAAACGAGGGGTAGGCGGGGTATTGATCAACCTGGCGGTCTGTTTGATAGAGAAGGAAAGGCAGGCCGGAAAGATGTCTAAAAGATTTATGAT
>CAZSOB010000056.1:0-7906 GCA_964608155.1 uncultured Desulfobulbia bacterium | reverse complement strand
CAATAATGAAACATTTAACCATCCTCGGCTCCACCGGCTCCATTGGCACCAATGTATTGCAGGTAGTTAAACAATATCCCGGCCGCTTTCGGGTTCTGGGGCTGGCGGCTGGACATAATATTGAACTTTTACGGCGTCAGGTTGAGGCCTTTGCCCCCCAGCTCGTTTCCGTGATTGATGAACCGACGGCCATACAGCTTGCCCGGTTATTAGCACCCGAATGGGCTGAAAAAATACGTTGGGGCAGCAATGGGGCCGAAGAGGTTGCCACCCTGCCGGCAGTTGACATGGTGGTTTCAGCTATTGTCGGGGCTGCGGGGCTTACTCCCACCTTTGCCGCCATTGAAGCCCGCAAAGATATTGCACTTGCCAATAAGGAGACCCTGGTAATGGCCGGGGAACTGGTTATGCGGGCGGTTGAAAAGCACCGCGTCCGCCTGCTGCCGGTAGATAGTGAACACAACGCCATATTCCAGGCCTTGACTGCCGGCCGCCATCAGGATGTCAAGAAAATCATCCTCACCGCCTCCGGCGGCCCCTTCAGGGAATTGGCTCCCAACGACCTCTGGCAGGTAACCCCAGACCAGGCCCTGAACCATCCCAACTGGCAGATGGGCAAAAAGATAAGTATTGATTCCGCTACCCTGATGAACAAAGGCCTTGAAGTCATTGAAGCCCGCTGGCTCTTTGACCAGCAGGCAGACCATATTGAGGTTCTGGTACATCCTCAGAGTGTTGTTCATTCCATGGTCGAATTTGTTGACGGCTCCGTGGTAGCCCAAATGGCTGTACCCAATATGCAGATCCCCATCGCCTTTGCCCTCTGCTACCCGGAACGGGTAAAACTCGAGCTGCCAGCCTTAAATTTACTGCAGCAGCAATTTAGTTTTCAGGCCCCGGATTTCAAAAAATTCCCGGCCCTGGCCCTGGCCTATCGGGCAATAAAACAGGGCGGAGACCGGCCAGCGGTCTTAAACGCTGCCAATGAAGTAGCGGTATATGCCTTTTTGGACGGCAGAATACGCTTTCCGGAAATTATTCTCTGCGTGGCAGAAACCCTGCGCCTCACCGCGGTTCGGCCGCTGGCCAATATAACCGCCATCCTCGAGGCTGATCTGGCGGCAAGATTACAGGCCGAATCAATTATTGAGGCCCTGACCATTAAACGAAAACAAAAATCCGGCCAGCCGATTCCCTGCCCCGCAATTCCACCCGGTTTAAAGAGACAAACTACATGACTTCAATAGTTTCATTTATCGTTTTATTAGGCGTACTGATCTTTGTGCATGAATTCGGCCATTTTATCACCGCCAAACTGTTAAAAATCAAGGTATTAAAATTCTCTCTCGGCTTTGGCCCCAAACTTATAGCCCGGCAATGGGGAGAAACGGAATACCTCATCAGCGCCCTGCCTCTCGGCGGCTATGTTAAACTATTTGGTGAGCAGACAGGTGAAACCATCACCCCAGACGAAATTAAAGGATCATTCTCCCATCGTCCGGTATGGCATCGTTTTCTCGTCGTGTTAGCCGGCCCTCTGTTCAATCTGCTCTTCGCGCTCATTGTCTTTTCTTTTATTTATACCGTGGCGGGCATCCCCGAGCCCCTGCCAGGAACTACCATCGGTACGGTAAGTACATCCTCACCAGCAGCCAAGGCCGGCATCAAACCCGGAGATATCATTACCAAGGTCAATGGCCGTCCCACCTCAAAATGGGCTGAAGTCTCCAAGATAATCCGCCATAGCGAGGGTGTACCAATAACTATTACCCTGCAGCGTAGTAACAAGTATATTCAATTCAAAACTCAGGCCAAAATCTCTGAGATTAAAAATATTTTTGGCGAGGTGGTGGGAAAACGCTATCTCCTGGGAATCTCAAAAAAGCAAGATTTAGTCTATAAGAAACAGGGCATTATAACGGCCTGCCGGGCCGGACTTACCCAAACCTGGTCATATATATATCTCACTGTTATGACCTTGCTGAAGGTTATTCAACGGGTGGTACCAGCGAGTGACATGGGCGGCCCCATCATGATTGCCAATATGGCGGGGCAACAATTTCAAGCCGGCTGGAATAATTTTCTCTCCTTCATGGCCGTACTCAGCATCAACCTCGGAGTAATAAACCTCTTTCCATTGCCCATCTTAGACGGCGGTCATTTAACCTTCTTTGTTATTGAAGCCATCCGCAAAAAGCCCCTGACCCTCTCCGCCCAGGAAGTTATTCAGCAAATAGGTATAGTCTTATTGGGAGCCCTGATGGTTTTTGTCTTTTATAACGACATTATCCGCCTCTTAGGGCACACTTAAGAATGGTCAGCAAGGAGAAAATATGGCCCGGCACGGCATAACCACCCCCGGCCGGCCGATTATTATGGCTCTGGAGAATTCCGGGATGTGCGGCAGTATTGCCTTAGTCTCACCCGGCCTGTGTGTGGCGGAGTCTTCTCTCACCACCCCAGCCACCCACTCCAAACGCCTTATGGGCGGCATCGCGGCAATGTTACGGGACAGCGGTTTGGATTGGCCGGCGGTTGATGCCATTGCCGTCAGTCTGGGGCCGGGCAGCTTCACCGGTCTGCGCATCAGTCTGGCCGCGGCAAAGGGCATAGCCATGGCGGCAGACAAGAGGTTAATCGGTATCCCCACTCTGGATGGTATGGCCACCCAGATTCAGACGGATCTCTTGCTCTGCCCCCTCATCGATGCCCGCAAGAATCAGATATACACCGCCTTCTACCGCTGGCATGGTGAAAAGTGCCAGCGCTTAAGTTCATATATGGCCATTAGTCCTGAGGAACTTAGCTCCCAAATCAAGGAGCCGGTAATTTTTGCCGGTGACGGCGGGGTTCTGTACCATGATATATTGCGGGACAAGCTGTTGGAGCTGGCAAATTTCGCTGATCCGACAATATTCTTCCCACGGGCCGCCGCCATTGGCAGCCTGGCCCTCCAGCATTGGCAGAGCAATAAGTTTCTTGATCCGGCAAACGCAGTGCCGCTCTATATCAGGGCCTCGGACGCCGAGACGATGAAGAACCGTAAGCGCGCACATCAGGGTGCCCCTGAAACGCTTACACCTCGGAGGACGATCACCTCTCAGAGTGTGGTTTGTTGATCGTTTACGAAGAAACAGGCAGAATAACGGTGAACCGGCTGCCTTTACCCTCTTCACTCTCAGCCCTTATCTCGCCGCCGTGCTCACCAATAATACCATAACTTACCGCCAGTCCCAGCCCTGTACCCGTCCCTGGCGGCTTGGTTGTAAAAAATGGGTCGAATATAGCCGGTAAATTATCAGCCTTGATCCCCATTCCATCATCATCGACAATAACTTCAACCCTTGATTTTTCGGGTAGATAACGGCTGTAAACCGTGATAGAGCCTTTCTCCACAATGGCATCAGCGGCATTCATCAGCAGATTAAGCAGCACCTGCTTTACACGCTCCCGATCTATAAATAATTCCGGCACCAGGGAATCAAGCCGAGCAGTAAAATCAATCTCCTTCCTGCTTAACTGGCTGGCTGCCATCCTTATAACCTCCGGGATAAGGTCATTTATCTGCGCGTTTGATTTTTCACTGCTCTGCCCCCGGGAAAAATTTAACAAATCACTTACAATCCGCTGACATGAACGGGCGTGCTTCTCAATAACCCTGACATCAGCATCACGCTGCCCGGCTCCGGCATCCGGCTCCCCGAGTAATATATCGGTATAACAAAGAATAACTCCTAGTGGATTATTTATCTCATGGGCCACACCCGCCGCGAGACGCCCGAGAGCGGCCAGTTTTTCCGTCTGCTGCATACGTTCCTCAACCCGTTTCTGTTCAGTAATATCCTTGACGTAACAGACCATATTCCGTAACTCACCGGGACTTGCGAAAATGGGATAAAGACTGATTTCGTAAATGCTGCCCTCCTCTGTATTCACCTGTCTCATTAAGGGAGCCTGCTTTTTAAAGACATCCTGGCGCATGACCATAAAAGGACATGGGGCGCATAGTTGCAGCCCTTCTAAGGGCTGATTAATCACCTCCTGGAGAGTGACGCCATGACGGGTCAAAAAGGACTTATTCACCATCTGCACCCTGTTTTCACGATCGAGGAGCATAACCACATCGGTAATCCCGTCAAAAACCGTCTGCAATAATTCCTTACTATGGAGCAGCCGGTTGATATTATTGATACTCTCAATAGTAATACCTATCTGATGACCAATAGAGAACAGAAATTCCAGCATCTCCGCGTCCACATTCCCGATACCGGGGCCGATAAAGGTCATAACCCCCAGCACCTGCTGACGGCAGCAGATGGGGACATGGAAAATGTCCTGCTCCGCCGGGCTCTGATTAACAGTCTGCCTGCCGTCCATGGCCCGGGCCAGGAAGCCGTCGAAATCAAAACTTTTTTCATCCAGCAGGGGCAGGCAGATAGAAGAGTCAAAATCCATGGTCGCAATCAAAGAGGGGGCATTTTCCCGGCATTGCAGGCGTAAGGCCCCGGCACCCCTGTCAAGGAGATAAATTCCTCCCCCCTGGGCCGAGGTCACAGAGAGGGCCTGAGCGAGAACCCTGGGCAGTATATCCGTAAGTTCCGATGACTGCGTAATTAACTCGGTAATGACATTTAAGGTGCGCAGTTCCCGGCCCTTTTTCACGGCCTGCTTCTGAAGCTCATT
The DNA here is from genome assembly GCA_964608155.1 of uncultured Desulfobulbia bacterium. Lineage (GTDB taxonomy): Bacteria > Desulfobacterota > Desulfobulbia > Desulfobulbales > VMSU01 > JAADIV01. Next base: position 3,223 of record CAZSOB010000056.1, on the reverse strand, counting down.
GCGGGACTCCCGGAGCGCCAGGGTACGTGACTGCACCTTTTTTTCCAGATTCTCGGCGTAATCCTCCAGACGGCGGTGGGTATGATGGAGATGATCCGCCACACTCAACACGGCCAGACTCATCTCACCCATTTCATCCTTGGACTTCGCCTGTTCGTAGAGCTGTTTACCTGTCTCATCACGCAGACTATCACGCAATATATCCAATAATCCCTTTAAGTTATGAACAATAATCTTGTTAAAGAAAAACAAAATAACCCCATAGAGAAAAAACAATCCCAAAACCGTGACAAAAAAACAGTCCAGGCCACCCGCATAATCCGAATCAGCCCCACATCAACCGGAATACCCACACTCTGTACCCCGTCTATCTGCCCCTCCTGCTGATGAAAGCCCCTGTGGCTGCCATAGATACTGACCATGGCAGCCGGAGCCTCTGAAGGTGAGCCATGGCAGCGCATACAGGAGGTGCCGAATCGTATCGGCCGGAAATTAAGATAATACTTTTGGGAATTTATCTTTTTTATCCCCCGCCACCACTTCTTCCGCGGATGAGCTTTAAAGTAATTAATCATTCTGACCTCAAGGGTGTTGGCCTCATAATTACTGTTCCGGGCGTTAATGGCCGCGCGGCGATAGGTAAAATCGGGCATCTTGCCCCGCATCCTCTTCATCACCATCCGGCTGATATAAGAGGTGGACATAGCGGCAGGAATAAAGGCCTCAGCACCTGCCAGCTTATACATTTCCGGCCGCAGAACCTCACCGACGTAGCCCCGCACCGCCTCCACCGCCGTCATGACCATCTCGCTCTGTTGCAGGGCATCCGCCTCCAGGGCCTGTTTCTCATAAAAATAGAGGAGAAGGGTTATCATTGAGCAGAAAATTAAAAAAATAACCGCCAGGCCGAGGTGGAAGCGAGCCTGCAGCCCCATGGAGGCAAAATTATGTCGTTCGGCGGAATCTTTATACGTTGTCATTCGCTCTCCTGTAAGGGGGCAAGCGGGGTTATTAAGACAAAAGCTGGCGGCACGAGAATTATTTAACCCTCCCCTGCCTTCGACAAGAGGCGGGTGCATCCCGTAGTATGCATCACCTGCCTCCATTAGACAGGACAATAATTATTTTACCGGTGCATACTTGAAGAGGCAGGTCAATTTTAGAATTACAGGCCATTACTACATTATTACTGGCATTAAGGGCTATTTTGCCCACTCTAAATCATATGGCCCGCCCTTTGCAATCTCTATTCCCAAATCGGGCCATAGATTCACGCCCGACAGGAAAATCATCCTGAAAAAGTTTAACAAAATGGAGGAATTGCTATGACAGAAGAGCGTGTTAAGAGTGTGGGATGGAAGGAATTATACCTCAAAGAGGACTGGTGGGCCATCTGGATGTCACTGGGCATTATCTTTGCGGCCTATATATTTTTCAGCAGCGGCAGCAGTATAAAATGGATTGCCATTCATCCAGGCCGCTGGCACACAGTTAACCAGTTAGTGAATGATTTCATCACTCACATCAGCCAGTATATTGCCCAGTTTATCCTCTGGCTGGTTCTATTTTCCATTGGTTTGAAGGCCATGGGCTACAAGCTGGGGGAATTTATTCCCTCCTTCACCTTTGTCTATATCTGCTCAATCTTGATTTTCATGGTGGGAGCCTGGGATCAGGCCCATTATTATAACCTGGAGCCACCTCTTCTCGCCCTGGCTCTCGGCATGTTAATCTCTAATATAATCGGCCTTCCCAAATGGATGGATGCCGGTTTCCGGGTCGAGTATTACATCAAAACCGGAATCATCCTCCTTGGTGCCACCCTGCCTTTTACCCTCATCATCTGGGCCGGGCCGGTGGCCATAGGCCAGGCCTCCATTGTCGCCGTAACCACCTTCATAGTCATTTTTTGGGTTGGCCGTAAAATGGGCCTGGATCGCAGGCTCTGCGCCACCCTCGGGGCTGGCGGCGCGGTGTGCGGGGTTTCCGGCTCCATTGCCATCGCCGGGGCGGTATGCGCCAAAAAAGAGCACGCCCCCATCGCCATCAGTATGGTTATTCTCTGGGCCATCATTATGATCTTCTTCTTACCCCTGGTCTCCAGGGTGATGCACCTGCATACGGGAATTGCCGGGGCCTGGATCGGAACCTCTGAATTCGCTGATGCCGCCGGCTTTGCCGCCGCTCAGTCCTATGGTAATCTCGCTGGTCATGTCAAGGGCATTCCCGGCCGCCCGGAAGACGCGGTCTGGGCCTTTACCCTGATGAAGGTCGTGGGCCGGGATATCTGGATCGGGATCTGGGCCTTTGTCATGGCCATTATTTCCACCACATTCTGGGATCGCAAAGGACGCGGCCGACCAAATCCAGCCGAAATATGGTGGCGTTTCCCCAAATTCGTCCTCGGCTTTTTTGTGGCCTCGGTGATTATGACCCTGATCACCACCCACTACTCCCTGGCCGATTACAACAAAATCTTAAAACCTATGCTCGTGAGCCCCATAAAGTCCCTGCGCACCTGGGCCTTTATCTTCTGCTTCTTCAGCATTGGACTCACTACCCGCTTCAAAGAATTGGCAGCCACCGGCGCCAAACCCTTCTGGGCCTTCACCTCCGGGGTCATTGTCAATGTTTCACTTGGCTTTGTGCTGTCGGCAATCGTCTTTGCTCATTACTGGACAAACTTATCGCATTAACACAAAGAGTAATACGAAAATGCCCGGCTATTGCCGTCTATGACGGAAATCAGCCGGGCATTGGTAAAAGATGTGTGAGCTTGCAGTTCACCCGCTTTGACGGAGTAAAAAGCGGCTTACCGCCGCCGGCCTTACAAATAATTAAAAGAGGGAATAATGATGCCTGAAGATAATAAAAAAATCTGCCTGTACTGTAGTTATTTCCGCAATTCTCCAGCCTATCTTGAGCAGGTATTTCATGGCCTCACCTCGTTAAGCTCCGCCTACAGCTCAATTCGTAAAGATGACGGAATCTGCGCGAAGAATGAAGAATATCTCTCGGCCTATTACTGGTGCGGTAATTTCAGGGCAGCTGAACGATAATCGGCGGCAGCGAGGTTATAACGGCGGATTATCTTCTGGAGAGCGGCTCTGGTAAGACCAGATTTTCGGGCCGCGCGCGAGACATTGCCACCGGTTTCCTCTAAGAGATGATGAACATAGGAGGTGGTAAAATTCAAGGCATTACGTTCCTTGGCCACCTTGTA